>NZ_JAUBPO010000165.1:0-10351 GCF_036700785.1 Microcoleus sp. S28C3
GCGTTCATCCTGAGCCAGGATCAAACTCTCCGTGTTGTTGAGTTCTTTTTTGGCTTTAGTCAAGTTCTTTCCACTCAGCACAAAGGCTGGTTTTTTTTCCCTTGACTTTTTTCTCGTTGTTTGCGATATTGAGTATCAGCTCTCGCTTTTACTCTCAATCTTAATTTTTTGACGAGGTTAATAGTGCTTTAAGCTTTCAAACTATTCTTTTTTCTAGGTTCAGTTTTTTGCCTTTAGTTGGCGGTTCAGTGAACCGCTTCTCTTCTGGCGCTTTATTAATGTATCAACTCTCCCCAGAGTTGTCAAGCGTTTTGCGAAAATATTTTTGAGTTTTTTTTGAAGCCATACACCGTCAGGGTTTTGGCTCTTAACCGTCGCTCGACCATCCCCTGGCTGACTCCTCTTTATGGCTTGGGGCTGCTTCTTGACCCCAAATACGGTTTTTGGCCGGGCTGTGTCATCAAGGGTATTTAAAATCTTTCAGAACTCAAAGATCGTGAGACTTACTCAGAACTCAGGCTTTTGTGAGAATGTGAGGCTGCAGGGCGCGGTTTACTATTACACAATTTGGTAGTTGCTGAATCTGAGTCCTCGATAATTAGTCTCTGCCTTCGCTGGACTTGAATCAGGGAACGTTGGGTCTGCAATTGACGCGATGAACCCACGCGTACAAGTCCTTTTATACAAAATTTCACAAAAAAATAAGCACCACAGGGTACGATCCTGTAACCCACCTTACTCCATAGCCTTTGGGGGAAGATCCCAAAGCCAATGCTTAGATCGATCGCCCGCAACGACACTCTCATTAATTAGGGCAACCCCCAAACACCGACCGTTACCCCTGTTATCAGCCTTGGACGATCGATGGCTAGTTAGTCTCCTCAACATCTACATCTACATCTAAAAAGTGCAAGTGACTCTCTTCCTCAGTATTGACAGCAATCACCAAACCTCTATTCCCCCAAGGAGCGATCGCCCGGGGTGAGGGGGGGCTGCTAAAATTCCCTACTTGAATCCCTTGACTGTTTAACACTTCTATCTGCCCCCCAACATCTGCCAATACCCATCCCCAATTAGCCACACAAGCAGACACGGGCAAACTTTCAAGGGGGATTCGCGCTACCTTGAGCGGCCACAATTTCATCAACAGCACCGCCGCTTTACCACCTTGGGGAATTCCCAGCAAAGTATAAGGCTCAGGTGTCAACAGGATCTGTCCGACGCTGGCAGACAACCGCACAGAACCCACCGGCGTGCCGCGCCGAGTGTAAACTCTAAAAATAGTTTGGGGATTTTTTGGTTCGTTGTCCGGCCAAACTGCTAAGACGTGTCGCCGATCCAAAAAAATTAATTCTGGTAAATAGTGTTCTGGTAACGGCACAGTAGCGATCAAGTTCAGGGCTTTTTCCCCATCACCCGCAGTGCTGTTTCCCCCTAAAGAATAAAAACGCAGTTCGCCGGGAACGGCTACTGTCAACCAGTTGCCGTGAGAGTCAACAGCAGCTTTTAAAGCATCTGGACCTTGCCTAAAACCCATATCCAGCAGGCACTGAGGTTCCCAAGAGCGATTATTGAGCCAGTAAAGTTTTTGCGGAGTGAGAACGCAGCAGCCGTGGGAAACAGGTAAAATGCCGCGCACGATTTCCGGCATTAATGAAATAGAAATAGACATTTCTCCTGTAACTAGCTGTTTTCCCGGCTGAGACCAAACCTTCACCTCTGTACCTACAGCAGCATAGAGATACGTTTCAGTGGCAATTAAAGCGGTCAACGGTGCAGGAAGTATCAGTGGCTTTGGCTGCGAAAGCGAATAGCGCACAGTCCGAAGTAAATTAATAGCCGACTGTGATGCTTTTTCCTCTTCAAACTCCAGTAAAGACTCAGTTTCCGACTTCAGACTTTTATAACCACTGGTTGTGGGATTTTCCCAGGGGATAATGCAGTCGCCCAATTGTCTGACAGCGGGGTCGTACATGATCAGCCGCAGAGCTTGAGCCATTTGGGAAGCACTGGCAAAACGGCGGGCTGGCAGCTTTTCTAAAGATTTTTTGACTATTGCTTGCAAAGGTTCGGGGATGGCGTCTGGAAATTGCAAGCGTTGATTCAGGTGCGCCCACCTCAAGTCTCCGGGGGTTCCCCCGAAAGGGCGGTAGCCCATTAGCAATTCAAACAGCAGAATTCCTACTGCATATATATCTGACATCGGGGAAAAAAGACCGTAAAACCGCTCAGGGGCCATGTAAGCGGGGGAACCGACGGTAGCGTCGGGAGAAATTTCTTGGTGGAGGCGAGTGGTACCAATTTCTGGCAGCCGACGCGCGATGCCAAAGTCAGAAAGCCGGGGCGACCAACCTTTTGCTCCTAAAGTTAGGAGGATATTTTCGGGTTTGATGTCGCAGTGAACTACGCCTCGGCGGTGGGCGTAGTCTAAGCCTGCTAAAACTTCCATGACTAGCTGCAAACCTTCGAGCAGACGCAAGGGGCGGTCTTGTTTGAGCAGGTTGCGAAGGGTTCCTCCCTCGCAGTAGTCCATAACCAAGTACCTGCCTGTAGCTGTGTGTTCTAGAGCTCGGCAGGTAACAATGTTCGGGTGCTGCAAGGTGATCAGAAACCACAGCTCTCGCAAGAATTCGCTAGTTGGGGCTTTTTGATGACTAAGTTCTTTGAGAGCAACCAGTTGGCTGGTGAGGCGAGAGTCCTGGGCGGGAGCTTCTCGAACGCTGGCACAAAAGACTCGACCAAATTGTCCTTGTCCGACTAGCCCTAAAATGCGGTACTTAGAATGTTGCATCGGTCTAATTATAGAAAAAGCTTGAGCTAGTATTAAAATATGTAAATAATTCTGACAAAAATTCAAATTTTTGAATTGCTCGCCAGGTACAGCCTATGTTATCTCAGGTTCATTCTCAGTCTCCTTGAGAGCGATCGCACAGTCGCACCTACTAAAATCCTTGAGTTTCGGAATCACTATCACTATCAATCTTGCCAGATTAGGGTGCCAGATATGGAACTACCTGTGGCTGCTATTTTAGTCGATCGCAACTATTACAGTTTTTTCAAGACAGTCAAGGAACAATCTAAGGTTTTAGCTTTTCAAGGCTAAGCTTGGGAATCGGGACGACGGAACACCGATGACCAACACAGAAGCACGGTTATGCAATCGGGGTTAGAAAGCCAGAAGCCGATGCTATGGTCAAGGTATCTTAACCTTTTTGAGTGTTAGCCTAATTTTTATGGGCTATGAATATGTTGATCCTACTTGCTAAATACTGAAATTGACAGGAACAAAAATCAATATGGTTAAAATTATTAAACTAGATCCTATTGCGGAGGAAATGGCAGTCGAAACCCGATCGAATATCCTGTCTGCCTTACTTTCCAAAGACTTAGACGTTCTCAAGGAATGCGGGGGGCGGGGAATGTGCGCTACCTGCCACGTTTACATTAAAGAAGGCATGGAAGGCTTGTCTGACATGAACCGCCGCGAGAGGAGGACGTTGGAAGTCATTACTACAGCTAAAGCCAATTCGCGACTGGCTTGTCAGGCTCAAATTATGGGCGAGGGTGTGGTTGTACAGTTGCCTGCGGGGATGTACATTAATGCTATTGAAAATGTCGAAGCTCTGATCGGCCGTCGGGCCCAGCAAGATTTATTACACCCAATTACGGGTAAAGTAGTTGTAGAATCGGGAAAGTTAATTACTCGTTCGATCGTTACACAGCTTAATGAAACCCGCTTCCAAGTAGGACAGTATTTAGTTCGGACTAAAGAAGCTTAAAACTGATATGTTTGTATTTTAGTAGTAGAGCAAAATCTATGTTGAGCCAACTTGCGCGTTTGAGCACGGAAGCAGACGGACGCTACGCCAGTGCTGAAGAACTCCTATTTTTGAAAGACTACTTTCAGTCTTTGAATCACCGGATCAGTGCTTATAAAAAAATTCAAGCGTCTGAAGCAGAAATTATGCAACAAGTGGAAGCACAAATGCAGTCTCTCGACCCTAATTTATTTCGCCGGGGGACTCAAGATGTGACCCAAAAGTGCCGTGGAGATATTGTGCAGGTGTTGAGGCATTCGGCTGCTGCAATGTTGATTGACGATAATGAACGGTTGCGCGATCGGCTCCTGCTTTGGTTGCAAACTATTTTAGGCGCTGTTCAAGTTCGCAATACTGCGACCGTGACCTACGACGTAATGAAAAAGGTACTCAAACAATATCTCACTGTGGAAGAAAGGAACTTATTTTTTCCGATTCTGGACAACAACCGCACTTTACTCGGCAAATAATCAAGGGGGTTGACAGGTTAATGGCGATAAACTGTGCCGTTAGGAAGAGTGGCTCCAATCAACTGCACTCCCCTCAAATCCGCCTCCGTGAGAATGGCTCCCCGGAGGTTGGCTCCTGTCAAGTCAGCTTTCTGCAAGTTGGCTTTACTCAGGTTAGCTTTGCTCAAGTCAATTTCCTGCAGGCAAGAATTAGAAAGGTCGGCCTTGATCAGATAGGCTAGGCTCAAGTTGGCTTTGCTGAGGTTAGCCCCGCTCAATTTAGCTTCCATCAGATAAGCACCGCTCAAGTTGGCTTCGTTCAACAATGCCTCTGCCATATTAATTCCAGTTAAAAGTTTGCGGCTTAAGTCTACACCGCTGAGGTCGGCCCCGCTGAGGTTGATACCGCTTAAATGGCAGCCATTCAAAGTAATATTTCTCAGGTAGGTTTTGCTCAGGTCTGCTTTGCACAAATTGGCTCTATCCAAGCAAGCTTCGCTGAGGTCTGATTCGCTCAAGCACGCGCCGTTTAAATAGGCTTGAGTGAAGTTAGTTCGCCTGAGGTTAGCTTGCAACAGCTTGGCTTTGCTGAGGTTAGCACGGGTTAAGTTGGCTCCGGCTAGGTTGGCTTTGAACAATTCAGCTCCGGTGAGCTGTGCTTCGGTCAAGTCTGCCTCTTTAAGACTCGCTAAACTTAAGCAGGCATCTTTGAAATTGACCCCGTTGAGATTGGCTTTAATCAGATAAGCTTTACTTAGATTTGCCTCGCTGAGAACGGCTTTTGTAAGGTTGGCGGCGCTCAGATCTGCACCTGCGAGATTAGCCTTGGGGAGAATTGCTCCGGTCAGATTTGCCCAATTCAGGTGACATCCGGCGAGGTTGGCGCCGGTGAGGTTGGCTCCGCTGAGATTGGCGCCGCTGAGACTTGCTGCCATGAGGTTGGCGCCGGTGAGATTGGCTCCGCTGAGATCAGCTTTGCTGAGGTTGGCTCGACTCAGATGGGCTTTGGTGAGGTCTGCACCGCTGAGGTTAGCACCGATTAAGTAGGGTCGTTGCTGGTGTTGGTTGAGGTTTGCCATGATTAGAGTTGGGGCATCGCTGGAACGGTATAAATCGATCGGACTCAAGACAATGCCGCGCAGATTTGCCAGTCTAAAATCTCTTTCGCCGGCTGCATATCGATTTAGAAGTTCGTTGGCGTCCATTAAGTTCTAGCAAAATGTTTTAGGTTGTGATTGCTTTTAAATTTTATAAGTTTCTAGGATAAGTTATGAATTGTCTAGCTCCTAGTTATAATCTGGTTTTCTTTAAATAGCTAAAATAAGATTTTCCAACTCTTTAGCTTTTTTATCATTTAACTCACAGTTTTGATGATGGTGGATTAAATGGCTGGGTAGCCATCGATTTGACAGCTATTAGTTTGTTGCTAATAGCTGTCACAAAAGTCAATTTTTTTGGGAAAGTTGACTGATAATAGCTTCGTGTTCTTGTCCTTCTTCGAGGAAAATATCTGCTGGTTGGAGGCGATCGCGCAGCCCTAAAATAAAGCGATTGCAGTCCGAACCCAAGGATTCGCACGAGGTTTGCAGGCAGTGGAGTTCTCGACCTGTAAGCTGACTAAAGAACGAACTTAAAATACCTGCTTCTAGAAAACAGGCTGGCTGCTTAGACTTGGGGGCTGTTTTTGCAAAAAGAGAGTTAGCAGTTTTTACTATTAAAAATCCCTGTTCGGAATAGCTGGGGTCCAGTTCAAGTGTTCCCCATCCGTGAGTTTTCCAGCACTGTTGCAAGGACTGAAGAAATTGTACCATTTCCATTTCAGAAACTGGCTGACCGTAGTATTCGCTGACTTCTTCGCAAAAACGCACGTAGAAGTTTTTACCCCACCAACGACCGCAGTTGAAAAGCACGAGGCGGGAGGCTTGACCAGTTTCTTTTTCTAAGCCGATATAAATCGCTTGAATCAGTGTTTCTGGGAGCGCTATGAGTCGATCGCCCCGGCGGTTTTCGAGCAAGCCGAGTTCGAGGTCACCTCGGACGTAGGCATCGCTGGCAAAGTAGTTTCCAGGGAGTCGGGGCTGTTTGAGCAAGTCGGCAATATTAATCATCGGGAATTAGGAATTGGGAATTGGGAATTGGGAATTTGCTTATTATTTATTACCTTGGTCAATCACAATTGACTGCGCTTGGTCTAAAAATGGCTGTAATATAGCCCTGGCTTGCTCGGAAAGCAGTTCTTTTAAACGAGTTTGCAGCAGATCGCAAACAGTTGCTTCGAGCTTTTGAGTTTGGTGGGCTTCGACTATGCCGGAAAGCCAATCTAGGAGGCGCTGTTCTAGAAAATTTCGATCGTTCAGCAGCATAGCCATAGCGCAATACCGCAATACTAACACCCAGTGTTTGAGCGATCGTTCTAAGGTTTCTTGTTTTTCGTCGGGGAATGTTTCTTGTAGCTTGTCTGCTACTGGTTGGAAGATGCTTGCTTCCTTATCTCGCAAAAATTCGTAAATTTTTAAGCGCTGGGCAAGAGTTGCAGCTTGACGCTTAAAAGCTATGAGTTCTTCGCCTTTTAAAAAGCGGTTTTCTGCCTGATCCAGCAGCGCCTCAATCTCAGGGTGCATGATTTTAATTAAGTGGTAATCGGTAATTGATATAAAGAAGGAAGTTCGGCAACGAGCAGTGTACGGGATTTAACCGATTTAACGGAGGGATTTTGAGAGAGGAGATATGAAAGATGAGAGATGAGGGATTGCCATATTTTTTGTTTTTCATTTCCCACACAGATTAAAACAGGTCGAATAGATCATCAATGGTGACTTCTGCTGGTTCAGAAATAGAAATTACTGGCAAGGGTGGCGGTAGAGGTAGGGCGCCTACTTCGGGAATTCCTTCCCAAGAAATAGCTTGAAAAAAGTCTGCTACTGGCTGGGTTAAAGTCATAACTTGACCGGGGGCCGAGCCATTTGGGGTTTCTAAAGGTTTTCCCAACCAATTATAGTGACCAAAGAAGTCTTGGACAGACTTGTCCAACCATGAAGTTTGACTTTTCATCTTTCTTCCTGCCTGGAGAGGCCCACCATCGCACTATCGATCGCGAAATTAGTGGGAGGAAAGGCAGGGCAGGGGATGTGCCTTTCCACGTTGTTGTTTACCGCAATATTTCACCGTGTTGCAGTCGAGTTTGAATATCGCGGGCGTTGGCACCTTCGTTTAGCCAGAATGCTGCTGCATCAATTTTATCAGGGTTGCCGAGCAGGAACTTGCAATATGTTTCTCCCATTGAGTAACATTGGAGTTCTATGCAGCTCAGAGGCTTTTTGACTAGAGATCCGAAGAAACCGGCGAACAAACCGGCATATAGGTGACAAACCGGTTTGCCTACGTCGCCCAAAGTGCGAGCAACTGCTGAGTCAAAGATATTGATGAAGATGCAGCCGTGTTTGCGATCGCTCATGTCAACTTCCCAGCGACCCCAACCTTGAGCAGTGAAAGGCCACCACCAAGTTTCTAGCAGAAACAGGAGATTTGACTGGCGGATGTTCTGGTTAAATTCGGCACTAAACCATTTTTGAAAAAATTCAGAATCTTGCAGCCCCCAATGGCAACCAATAGTATACATTATGACAGAGGAAGCCGGGCCTACTTCTTCTTCGAGTCCCTCCACCAAACCGATAATGAAGTCTTCGCTGGTAAAAATGTTGCGCGACTTATTCCAGTCGTTAATTGTACCTATTTGGTTATCGAAGGAAAAAAAATCCTGGAACCTATAGTGGCTGTGAGTTTTAGGATGCTTTTGCTTCAGTAGCGATTCGCTGGGGGCGGAGATTTCTTTTTGGGCGATAGAGATCATTGGCGGGTTATTCCTTTTTGGTCTAGTTTTCAGAAAAAAAGAGTCAAATAGACTGACCTGTGTATCCAATTTAACGTCATTTTTCTAAAGGCAGACACAGGGTATAATTTTTTACTGCAATATAAATATTTTAAATTGTAGGATGCTAAATTTGGGCGCTTGTTGGGACTTTGGCCTTCGGACAACTGGTATCTGACTGCGGGCGAAAGTGGGTATAACCTTAAACGGCTATGTGTTATCGTTTTGTGCAAGCTGTCCACTATATATATAGGGCATATGGAGATGAAACATCACGCTTGTATTGCAATAGGCATCAATCAATATCAGTTACTCCAGCCTTTGAGTTATGCCCAAGAGGATGCAGAGGCACTGTACGGTTTTTTGACTGAGGAGGCGGGTTTTGCGCCGGATGGATGTCTGCTCATGACCGATAGCTCGCCGTCGTTGTGGGGTCAATCTACATATCCGAATCGGGAAAATATTCTGAGGTTGACTCAAAGCCTCTGCGCTGAACATCTGCAACATGGAGATTTACTCTGGTGTTTTTTTAGCGGCTACGGTGTCAGCTATGAAGGCAAGGATTATTTGATGCCGGTTGATGGCAATCCGGCTGACATTCCGGGTACCGGGATTCCGGTAGAGTTGCTGTTGAATACTCTCAAAAACGCTCCTACCGAAACAGTGTTGGTGCTGGTTGATATGAACCGCAGCCAGACTGTGAAAGCGGGGGACACGATCGGCTCTCAAACGGCCGAGCTGGCGCGGGAACTGGAAATTCCGACTGTGCTTTCTTGCCGCCCGAATCAAGTTTCGCGGGAAACTTCGGCTTTGCGTCAGGGGTTTTTTACAACGGCGCTTTTGGAGGGGCTGCGCTCGGGACAGTGCATGACCCTTAAGGGTTTAGACCGTTTTTTGAGCGATCGGCTGCCGGAGCTGTGCGACCACCATTTGCGTCCTAAACAAGAACCTTTGATGGTGGTGAATCCTCCAGGAAAGGCTAATTTGGTGATTTTGCCGGATGCTTCTGGAGTGCAAACTGCTGTATTGGCAGGACGCAATGGCAATATGGCGGTTAATACGGCTGATGGGTTCGATCGCCCGGAAATGGCGACGGCTACGGCTCGAATGGATCTGCCTCCGGCAGTTCGCAACGCTCAGGATTCGTCGGTTGAGATGCCGCCTGTGTCGCAGCCGAGTGCTGTGGGCGCTGCCGATCGGGGGGGCGATCGACCGAACTTGCAAAAGCCGGAGAATGAGGATAACGGCGGGTCGGATAAGTCTTTTTTGCAACAGCTAATTTTGTGGAGTTCTGCTACGGCTTTGGTGCTGCTGTTGGGTGTTTTTCTGACGAACAAATCAATTTTTATCGGTCAGCAGGAAGGAGATCCCCGATCTGCTGCTGAAAATGGCCAAAACTCTGGATCTCAAAAATCTGCTGGTGCTGGGGTGTCGGAGAACCAACCGCGGGCGGTGCAAGCAGGAACTGGAACCAAGCAGCCGCCCTCAAGCCAGCAGGTGTGGGCTGAGGCGAAAACTTTTCTCAAGGATGGTTCGGTTTCTAGTTTTAATAAGGCGGTGGCTAAGGCTCGAACGATTCCCGCTAGCGATCCGCTTTACCCGCAGGCTCAGCAGGATATTGAGCGCTGGAGTTTAACGATTTTGGATATAGCTAACGGGCGGGCTACTCGGGGCGATTTCCAGGGAGCGATCGGGGCGGCTAAATTGATGCCGGATGTCAATAAGCCTGTTTACAATCAGTCGAAAGAGGCGATCGCTCAGTGGGAGGAGCTATCCAAAGACCAGAACGTAAATGTTGCTTTGCTATCGGCTGCTAAGGGTCAAATTAAGCGGGGGGTTGCCTCTTCTTACAGTCAAGGCATCCAGCAAGCTAATAAAATTGAGCCCGGTCAGCCGAAGTATGAAGAAGCTCAGCAGTTGATTGGAGAGTGGAGCGAAAGTATTCTCAAAATTGCTCAGTTGCGCGGCTCTCAAGGAAAGCTGAAAGAGGCAGTTGAAGCTGCTTCGCTTGTGCCGTCGGGTACTAAGAGCTATCAGCAGGCTCAGAAGAATATCGCCAATTGGAAAACTAAGCTGCAAGGCCAGAAAAAAGGTTGATTTAGTTGATAATTTCCCGGTTTTCCACCGGGAAATTATCTTAGGAATGAAAAATAAATAAGTTGATGACTTATCGGTTATAATCAAAAAAGTGTGAGATGACAATTTTCACTCCTACA
>NZ_JAUBPO010000166.1:0-10282 GCF_036700785.1 Microcoleus sp. S28C3
TTTTTGGCTGGCATACTTCTGGCTTTTCTGTGACTTGTGATTTATTATTATACCAGTTTTAATGCGAAACAGCTTAATCTTCTACCGGGAAGGGAGTAATGTGCGATTTTACCTGAGGCCTCAGCGCTGAAGCGCAACTACGAACCTTTTTTAAGGTTTGGATGTGGAAGAGTGGCATTTCAGGCAGCAGGATTCTATTTCCAATTCCCCACTAAAACGTAAGGTGCCCAGAAATATGGATGCTGGTATTTACTATCTTTCAACAGCTTTACCTGAGCGCGGCGCAAAGCTTCAGCTTTATTCACATTCTGATTTGATTTAGCTAGTTCGCTGTAGAATTCGCTCATAAACACAGCCGTACTTTCATCGTTAACTTGCCACAGCGTCGCTAGGGTGCTGCGGGCGCCCGCGCGCACCGCAACTCCCGCCAATCCCAAAGCGGCTCTGCTGTCTCCCGCCACGGTTTCGCAAGCGCTTAAAACGAGCAGTTCTATCGGTCTTTTTCGATCTGTTACTCGCAGCAAGCCATCTAAATCTTTAACATTAATTTGTCCGTTCCAGTCGAGAATAAATGTTCTTTCAGCGTTGGAACTAAACTGTCCGTGTGTTGCGATGTGAACTACAGGATAAGGCACTCGATTGATAATAGCTTGCAGGTTAGCTTTGGTAAAATTTTCATTTTCGCGCTTGTCATTATTCGGCAGTGTTTCGGCAATATCGTTCAATTCTCTTTGGACACCGGGCAGCGGATTGAGATTGTTTGCTTGAAAGCTGGGGGCATTAGTTGCACCAGCAATTAAGGCTCTTAACTGCGCTTGCGATAGAGGTTGCGGGTTTAGCAGTTGCAAACCGGGTGTGAGGGCGATCGCATATTTTTCTACTAAATATTGACTGCCGTCGTGCAGCACTGCCATCGGGATATTTCGCAATTCGCCGTCGAGGACAAAAACTAATATTTTGGCTTGGCTCTCTTGCAGTCCAGTTTCGATCGGGCGGATCAACCAATCATACACTTTTTGAGTTAAAGGCAAAAAGTTATTGCCGCTGGCTGTCGATTGAATTGAGGCATTTTTCTCGCCCGATCGCAATTCTATTAAAGTATTTTCTAGTTCTTGTTGAGTGACAACCTGACTGTTGTTATTGGGGTTCTTTGGAGTGTACAAAAGCAGCTTGCCGCCGGGCAAGCGGACTATTACTTCTAGCTGCTGTTCGAGGATAATTGGATAGATAATTGCAGCAGTGCGATCGACTTCATCGATTTGTTGGGTTTTGACATCTACGCACGCATCTTGAAAGAAGTTGTTGAGTTCTGCTATTTGCAGAGATTCGATTACATTTCTAGCTTGTTTCAGCGATTTTTGGCTGTCATCAATTTTGCCTTTACTGATTAGAGATTTGGCGACTTGCAAGTTCAGTGCGACTAATTGGCGGTAAACTGGTTCTACGCTATCCCGGAATGAAAATTGCACTTCGGGATTGATAGCTACTAAGTCGCTGCGGAGCGATTGCAAATTTTCAAAAGCATTGGTGTAAGCTGCAACTGCCGTCTCAATATACTTTTCGGCTGCTTCTGTATTTCCCAAGCTTTTCTCAATATCTGCTTGCGCTTTGCGGATGCGTCCCAACTGCCAGAAATATTGATAGGTAATGTCCGCTGCTTTGGAGGCTGAAACTAAGTTTAAAGCTTGGTTTGTCAAACTTTCTGCCGGTTGCCACAGTTTCGATCTTTCGTACAGAGTTCCTAAACTGCCAACCGCATAAGCTTCTGCTTTTTTATCGCCCAATATTCTAGCTTGTTCTGCTGCTTTTGTCAAGATTTTATTAATCTCGCTAGCTGTTGGCAATTGTAAAGGCAATCTTGCTGCGGTTGCCCCTCTTTTGCTCAGTTTGAAATAACTTTGAGCTAAGTTAATTTGAGCGTAAATTCCGCCTCTACTAACTGGCAAGTTATTAATTTCCGTTTGAATTGACGGCCACAAATCCCGAGCTTTTGTTAATTCGCCGTCTCCGATCCACGGCTGGCTTTCTAACAGCAAACTGAGTTGATTGAGTTGTGCTTGAATTTGGGCTGTTAGAGATGGAGATAGCTGTGCGGCTTCGCGGTAAAAGTTTAAGGCTGCTTGAGTTTTTAAGATAAGTATTGTGGTATCTTGGTCTTGGGCAGGAAGCAAGATTTGTCTTTCCACAAATGCTCTGGCTGTATTGCCCAAACTCAGCGTTGCTGTACTTTCCTCTAGGGGCGATCGCAAATTCCGGGCAACCGTTAAACTCGATTCTAAAATATTTTGAGATAGCTGCAAATCGCCGATCGCTCGCAGAATGTCTCCTAGACCGTGCATTGCATCAAATTTCAGCAGCGAATCCGGCCTGTTTGCGATCGTTTCTAACTTTTTGGTTGCGGTTTCTGGCGGTAATTCGTTTAAAGTTTTACAGTCTGGGATATCCAGCTCAAAAGCCTTGAGTAAAGTTTGGCAAGCTCTGGGATAAAGTCCCAAATCTTGCAAAGCTTGGGATTGATTTATCTGATTTTGAATGGCAGCGTCTTTGTTCCCGATTTGAGTATAAATTTCGGCGGCTTTTTGCCAAGTTTCGATCGCTGTTTGTGAGTCTCCGCTGGCTCTTTGCAGTCGCCCTTGAATGTCGAGGCTTTGGGCGATTATCCGCTTTTGCTCTGATGTTTTTTCTAATTTTTGCAGCAGATTGATGCTTTGGCCGATCGCAGATTTTGCCTGAGTCCACTGTCCGAGTTGCTGGTAGGTGAGCGACAGATTGCTGAGTGCCATTGCTTGATTTAAACTGTCGCTTTTGGCGGCAAATGCAGCAGCAGCTTGTTGCCAGATATTCGCAGCTCGATCGAACTGTCTCTGTTCGTAAAGTGTTTTAGCCTGCTGTACTAACTGCGGGATATTTTGTTGAGCTTGAATAATTGGGATTTGAGCTGTTGCCGAGATTACTGGCGGTACTGCCGTTGAGATGATAAATAATACAGTAAGTGCGATCGACCATTGTCGAGTGTAGAGTCTTTTGATGGCTCCAAACAGAGAGCTACTCCCCGAAATATCGAGTATTTTTTGAATTTTCCCCGTCTGTTTGCGTGCCATTTTCAGTTCTCAACTACAGTTCATCTGGATCGATCCCCATTGTCCTCAGCCTCTCGGCTAAACGCTCTGCTCGCTGGCGCTGTTGTTCGGCTTGCTGCTGGGCGAGTTCTTTTTCCTGGCGCTGTTGTTCGGCTTGCTGCTGGGCGAGTTCGGCTTGCTGCTGGGCGAGTTCGGCAGTCGTCGGAATCCAACAGCCACTAGCATCATACCAGCGCAGCCACGATCGCTCCAAACCTTCAAAAGCACCTTGCCAAATTCCCAAACCCAATTCGATCTCCGGCATCCACACCCGCGGCTGAGTTAAAATTAATTCTTGATAGCGATCGCCCGCTAACACAAAAGCCCGGAGATTATTTGTGGCTCCATCAAATACTATATAGTAAGGAACCCTGAGAATTTCTTCGTAAACTTGCCATTTAGTTGGAGGTTGAGCAACTCCTCTGACTGTTTGTCCCAAATCTTCGTTTTCTGTTCCCGGCGACACCAGTTCCACTACCACAAAGGGACTGACTTCTTCTTGCCAAATCACGTAAGATTTCCGCAATTCTTGCTGTTGGTAAAGCCTGTCAACCCCGACGACGCCAAACCAATCAGGCCTTTTGTACCATTGAGTGTGGTTCACATCAAAGTAGAGATTTAAGTCGCTGGCAACAAATACCCGATCGCTTGGATAATTACTAGGTTTAAAAGTATATTCTAAGCCGCGGGATTGCCAAAGATGAAATAGATCGGGCAAACCAGAATCCTCCGGGTGTTCGCTGGGAAGATCGTACATCGTCGGGAGTACGTTTTTTGGGGTTGGGGACTCTTCGGTTTGATACATAGTTGCTTGCCTCCTAGCTGCCGATCGAACAAACGCTAATTCACGCCGTGCGATCGATAAATTTAACTTTTTTTGGCATTAACTTTAGATTAACCGATCGGCGAAGGGGCGATCGTACCCAGCAGCAAAAATGCGATCGTCGGTTACTCTAACACGTTTCCCTAAAATTGCATCATTATTCATCAATCTTAATCATTATTGTTTTGGCTGATGTATTGCGATACACTAAACAGATGACAAAACCTGACAGAACAACAGTAGATATCAGAGGATTGCGCGAAAGAATAGCGACTGTTTCGGCTTTGCCAGAGTTAGCCGATCGCGCCCTGTCGTCTGTATTGCGAATTCTAGTTACCAAAGGGCTGGAATCTTATGAAGAAAAGTTAGCCCAAAGTACGCAGCAGCAAATTTCACAGCCAACAGACAAATCAAGCAATCACTGAACCCGATTTTACCAATAATTTATGCCTTAAATTAGTCAGGTGCGTCAGCCGATATTTTATCCGACTTAATCGCAAAACTATCTACTGACGCAGCCTACAAATAGTTACTCCTTATGACTTACGCACAGCCTCTAAATATAGAGTTTTGTAGGGGCAATCCCCCCGTGGTTGCCTCTAAATCTGGGTATGATGCGTAAGTCCTGGACTCTCTACTGACGCATCCTACAGGTATTAGTTGCGGGAGTTTGACGTTGACGATTTGTTCCCGTACCTGCGGGGTTATATCCAACTAAAATTAACTCCCCCCGTTCATTTTTAATCCACCCATTAGCCGCCACAATTATCGGCGCAGTTTCCCCGTCCCCGGCCCCGATATTTGGTTGGGACTGTGGCAGTGTTTGCACGGTATTTCCAGAATTTACAGGCGCGGCGGGTTCGACTAAATTGACTCGCACGCTGTCATTATTTAGCGCTTCGCCCGGATTCTCCGGCAAGCCGCCGCGTCCGGTAATTGTGAATTCGCTCGATCGCCCTCTTTCGCAGGGATTCTGGCCGATTAATGCCGCCGGATCGACAACGTTTTGCGGCAATTCTACTAACCCAGATGTGGGGTCAACGTCAGGAGTTACTACTGTCACCGTGCCGCTGAGGGCGGGGTCGGTTTGAGAAATTGCGAGGATATCGCTGGTAGACAAAAATCGCTGGCTGAAGTCGGCATCGAGAATTCGATCGCCTAATCTAGATTCTACTTGCTGTCTGGTCTGGGATCTCGACCCAAAAATTGCTTGAGAAGAAATGCGTATTTCTCCCCCTCCTCCATCTCTCGCATTGGCTGTAATGTCGCTATTTTCTAATCCAGCTAACGTGCCGACATTGAGACTAATATTGCCGCCGTCGGTATTCTGGGCATTAGTAGTAATCGTGCTATTTCGGCGCAGTTGCAATCCCGATGAATTTAATTTAATTTCAGCTCGCTTCCCGGCTTGGGTGTTGGCTTCAATGCTGCCTGTTTCCAAACGGATGTTGTCGGCTTTGATGGTGATGTTGCCTGCATTGTTCCGGAAAATTTTCGCTATTTGCTCCGGTTGCAGAGTCTCGCTGCTTGCGGTTATTTGGCCGCTGTTTCTGACAGCAACCGACCTAGCTGTGATGGTAATATTACCTCCACGACCGCCTTGCGCCCGATTGTTCACTGTGGCAAAAATGCCCGTTTGGCTGGCGGGATTGGTGGGGTTAATACCCGTAATTGTCACGCGATCGCGCACGTTGATGTTAGCATCGCCCGCGATCGATATTTGAGGCGGATTCCCGCCAGAAGTCGCCGTTTCCAACCGAGAACCATTGCTTAAGGAGAGCGATCGCGCGTTGATGGCAATTTTGCCACTGTTTCCCAGCACTTCGTCTCCCACCGTGGTGACAATAAAACCGCGATCGAGCGTCATCCCTTCGCGCACGTTAGCGATAACATTTCCCGCATTCCCCCGCGCAGCAGGCTTTCCGTCTCCCGCTTTTCTCGCCCCCGTTTCCAGCGACGCGCCATTTGTCAAGGAGAGCGATCTGGCAAAAATGCTGACATCGCCCCCATTCCCCAAAGCACCGCTATCAACTTCAGCTTCGATGCTGCTGCCGGCAGTCAGGGAAACCGCATCTCCCGCGCGCAAGGTAATTTGACCGGCATTTCCCTGTCCCGACGTACCCGTGCGCAGCTTAGCGCCGTCAGCGAGGGAAATTGAGCCGTTGGCGGCGGTAATTCTAATTTTACCGCTACTGCCGACAACGCCTCCGCCTATGTTGGCAACGATCTGAGTATTATTGTTATCAGTTACAGAATTGTTACCAGTTACAGATACGCGATCGCGCGCTTCCACAGCTATATTGCCCCCATTGCCTTGACCGGCGGGGTTTTGAGCGTCGGCTTTCCGAACGCCGCTCAACAGCACCGCACCGTCGCTCACAAACAGAGAACCCGCTCTCACTACGATCGACCCGGCATTGCCGATACCCCCGCTTTTAACATCGGTTTCCACCCGGGTGCCGGCGCCGGCGATCGCAACTGTATCCGAAGCGTTGATGCTGATACTTCCGGGTACAGCGCCCCCCAAATTGCGACCCGCGAGAATGCCCGCATTCAGAGAGCTCCCGGAGGCAATGTCTAAATTCCGGGCTGCGATCGCAATGCTACCTCTGCCGCTAGCTGAGACGTTCAGGCTGGCGCGGTTGTTCAGGGATACGTCAGCCCGGGCAGCGCGATCGGGAAAAATCAAGCCATTAGCGCCCAATTCAACTGTTCCCGCAGCCGCCAACCCTCCCACTTCAATTCGGCCGTCAGCAGCAGTCAAACTTCCTGCCGCTGAAATCGTCACTCCTGCCGTTCCCGGTGCGGTATTTTGCCCCCCCACTAAAGCCAAGATTCTGCCGTTTTGTACCTCAAGTTTGCCGCCTGTATTCAGAATCCCTTTTTCCGTTCCCCGAAATTGCAAACCTACAGGAATATTCACCGTTAACAGCGGCGCCGCTTGCGGATTTGCCGCACTAAAATTCGAGCCGTCTCTAAATACCAAACCGCTAGCAGTTGAGGCAAAAAAAGCACCGCCCACATCCAAACGCGCGTTCGGCCCGAAGGCGATACCGTTGGGATTGATCAAAAATAAATTGGCATTTCCCAAAACGCCGATCGTTCCCAAAATATTTGAAGCATTCCCGCCAGTCACCCTGGTCAAAATATTCTCAATTGCAGCGGGATTGGCAAAATAAACTGCTCTGCCCTCGCTGACGTTAAATTCTCGAAAACTGTGGAATAAATTAGCACCGCGAACCGCGCCTCCGTCTATGCGATCGCCCGGAATTCCTTTAATATCGACATTCGGCGCAACCAGAGAATTTTCTGCCCCTAAAGTCGTGTCTGGAACGAGATCCGCTGTTGCTGGAGTCGAACAGCACAAAGCAGCTAATTCTGCAAAGATTAATGCACTCAAGCCTAAATTTGATTTCATAAATTGGCGATCGACTATTTATCTAATTTTCCGCTATTATACTCAACTCAGATCACCTTTCCTCCATCATCCAAACGAGAAAACCCAAGATTTGTTCAACCGGAGGTAGCGGATAATCTGTAAGATCGATCGACACGCATTGCTCTTCTAGCTTAAGAAACCGCCAAACTGTACCGCTAGTAACAGTTCCGTAAATCGTCGAAATCGGCTGTTGCTTTTGTTGGTTAAAGCGTTGAGCCGCCACCATTTCTGCAAGGCATTGTCCTAGAGCGGGTTTCAGGTCTTCTTTCTTAGCTTCCACCAATATAACTGCTGGAGCTTTGATAAATAGTTGCTCCGGGGAACGGCTCAAGAGAAAGTCAACATAACCTGCGAGTTCAGCCTCCGGTTCTACATTAAATTCCTCGCCAGAGAAAACGCTAATCTGTCCTTGAAGTTGGCGTTTTACTTCCAGTAACACGGGATTGATAATGCCTTCTGAGCGGGCTTTTTCGCTACTCACTGCGATTGCCCAGGGAATCGTTTCTCTGAGAGTATCCTGTAGTAAAGAACTAGGAGTAACTGGGGAAATTTCTGGTAAAAATCGACCCCCTTCAACGATCGTGAGATGGAAAGCTTCTACTGCTTTGCTGATAGTAAATTTACTGTATGGCATAAATTTATTATTTTCAATGTTATATTATAACACTTCTGAATTACTTTAAGGACTTTCGATGCCGGTGCACCTAAGACTTATGTCTAATAGTGCGCATCTCACCTCAAAAAATCCTAAAAAAGATTGTAAATCACCGAAAAATAAATCCCCTTTTCTTGCCAAGTTCGATCGCTCGACTCGCCCGCATCAATCAGCGGCACTCCGTACTCCAAACGCCCGGTAAATTTGTCACCCAAACGCAACTGCAAACCCAAACCAGCACCCAGCAAATTATTCTCTTTCGGGTTATCATTACCAGAACTGTTCCAGCCGCGCCCGTAATCGACAAACGGCACAACTTGCAGTAGATTTCCGGCCCCGAAACGCGCCACCGGAACTTGCACCTCCGCCGAAAGCAACAGCCCGTTATCTGTCAGCAAAACATCCTGCCGGTATCCCCTGGCGTTGCGGAAACCGCCCAAACCAATTTGCTCTAAAGGCACGAGGGCCCGATTGGCTAACTGTACATCCGATCGCGCTACAAACAGCGTTTCAGGAGCCAAAAGCCGCACGTATTGCGCCTGTCCCCGCCACGCAAAAAAGCGGCTGTCAGGGGCTTCTGAGTTAATAGTTGCGCCGAAGGCGCCCAGGCCCAAACTGAACTGCGATCGCGCCGCCAAAACCGATCGCGGACTCCGCTGCGTCCACTCCTGAAAAAATCTCACAGCCGATACCCGAGTTCTCCCGTCCTCGTCGGCTCCCGGAGACAGGGGTTCGCTGACGCCGAGGAGAGTTGTCTGGCTTTCTTGAATCGATCCGCTTATACCTAGTGCGAATTCCTGCGACGCCGTTTGATACAAGGGCTGGCGGTAGGCTAGTTCGTACCTGTTCGACTTCCCGACAATCTCCAGCCGATCGAACGGCGGTTCCACCACATCGCTGCGGGTTCTGCCGTAACTCAAGCTGACAGTGCCGTTGCGGGGATTGACCGGCAAAGTATAGTTGATCTCGAAAGCGTTGCTCCCGGTAGTGTTTGTATAATTAACCCTCACTGCATCTCCCAGCCCGAGGGTGTTGGCTTGGGTGAAATCGACGCCGCGCCGGAAACTGCCGACGCTGGGCGATCGACCATTATCCAAAATCAGTTGAGCGCTGAGAGTTCTCGCGGGTTTGACTCTCACTTCAAGTATACTGAGTTCCGGGCGGGAACCCGCTTGCAGTTCCGCAGAGATATTTTGAATCAGCGGATCGAGCTGCAAAAGCTGCAAAGCTTGCAGCAAGCGGTTGGTGTTGAGAGGGCGGCGGGCGGCAAGGGCAATTCTGCTTCTCACATAGTTAGGGTCGAGCCTCCCCGTACCGCTGACGACAATATTTTGCAAACCGCCTTCGACAATTCGCACAGTTACCGCGCCTGCGGACAAATTTTGCCCTGCGGGAATCACCGCCCCAGAATTGATGTAGCCTGCATCGACGTAAAGCTTGGTAACAGCAGCTTCAGCTTGCAGCAATTCGGCAAAGGTAAGCGGTTTGTTGGTAAATTCTGCGGTAACTTTAGCTAATTCTTCGCTGCTGAAAGCTGTATTTCCCACAAACTCGAATTTTTCAACAATAACAGTACCGGGAATATCGGGCGTTTCTGGGGGCGGCAAAGGTGCTGGTACCGGGATATTTAAGGGAGGTTCCGGTGCGGGTTGCGGTGCGGGAATTGGCCGCGGCAGCGGCGGTTCGGGAGCGATCGGATTTGGGAGTTGCTGCGGCAGAGGCGGTTCGGGAACGATCGGATTTGGGAGTTGCTGGGCGGTAATTTCAGCGGCGATCGGTTTTTCTTTCTCGTTTTCAAACCCTACTTGCAAAGGCTTTTCCTGAAGTTCTACTTTTGTGTTTGCCGATATTTCAATATTCTCGCGATCGGAATTCAAATCTTTCTCGCTCTCAGGCAGCTTATCGTTAAATAATTGCGGTGCAACTGAATTCGATATTGCATCTCCTACACCAGCGGTATCGGTAACAAGAGTCGGATTTGCGATCGCCCCACCCTCTGCTAAAACTTTGAAAGGATTGCCAACAACCGTAAAAATTATCGCTGGCACAATCAGCCGAAAAAGCTGAAAATTTCTCATAGCAAAACTCCACCGCCCCACAATAGTTTCAATCATACAAGACTTATGCGCTAATCCTCAAAAACCCGGTTGATATTAAGTTGGGTGGATTTAATACCAATTTACTATGAAGTTGCACTTAATATAGCTTCAAGGATATAGTCCCAACCACAGAGGGATAAAACTTCT
>NZ_JAUBPO010000167.1:0-10274 GCF_036700785.1 Microcoleus sp. S28C3
TAGATTGACCCCACGGATAAATGCGGGGGCTTGAGGATTTTCGATTTTCGATTTTGGATTGATTCCACGGATAAATCACGTGGCGGGTACCATCAAGAAATTCTTGGTCATTAATCTAGGAGTTACACTCTTGAACCCGGTTTTTTTGATAATCTTGAATTGGGCAACGATAAATCTCGGATCAAACTCACATCTTGCACTATTCTCGCTTAACAGGCAAGATGCCTGTTCCACAAGAAAATTCACTCTTTGTGGAACAGGCATCTTGCCTGTTCATAAAAAGCTTATTGAGAATGGTGCAACATCTCAGATCGAACCGGGTTGCTTTGGTTGTTAGTCATTAGTTAACTGTGATTTGATAATTTTATGATACAAACCTTAATTGAGCCGTTGCAGTACGGATTCATGCAGCGATCGCTCGTAATAGCCATTCTCGTCGGCATCGTCTGCGCGATCGTCGGCAGCTACCTAATGGTACAGCGGCTGGCCTTGCTCGGAGACGCCATCAGCCACTCGGTTTTGCCCGGATTGGCGATCGCATTTATCCTCGGAGCAAACATCTTTATCGGCGCTTTCATTGCCGGAGTTTTGAGTACAGTAATCATAGCTTGGATCAAAACTCGATCGACAATCAAAGAAGACGCGGCAATGGGCATCGTATTTTCGGCATTCTTCGCCCTCGGCATCACCCTAATTACGATCGTCCAAAAAGACAACAAAATCGACCTCAACCACTTTCTTTTCGGCAACATCCTGGGAGTTACTGCCGAAGATGCGATCGACACAGCCGTCATAGTCGCCGTAGTCTTATTAGTTGTAGTATTGTTTTACAAAGAATTGCTATTTTACACATTCGATCCATTAGGAGCACAAGCAACAGGTTTGCCAGTAAACCTGCTCAACTTCGGACTGATGGTACTCATCGCCCTCACAATAGTTGCCAGCCTCAAAGCTGTTGGCGTAGTGCTAGTATTGTCCCTATTAATTACACCCGCAAGTACCGCATATCTCCTAGTCACTCGCCTGCACCAAGTAATGATTTTAGGCGCAATAATCGGAGTTATTTCCAGCATTAGCGGAATGTATCTCAGCTACTTTTATAACTTACCATCCGGGCCCGCAATCGTTTTAGTTGCATCCGGATTATTTGTGCTATCATTGCTGTTCAGTCCCACTCAAGGAATCCTTACCCAGCCACGCACACACTCCGGCCAAATTCCTCCAATATGGCGGGAATTAAAAAATTTAACTAAAGGCCGATAACAATTAACTTTGTAGTAAAGCTTCAGCACCGCCCCTCCCATTCTTAATAAGAATCTTCGTTAATCCCCGTGGATGTGCGGTTCAAAAAACCCTCTCGAATTAATCCGCGTAACTGCGAATCGGCGACAGCATCCCGATTTTGTAAAAAGGGTTTTTGTTAGGAGTGCGACAAAGCCAAAATCGGAGGCTGTCGAATTGCCCGATCGCAACTGCGAACTATTGCTCAAAAAACTGTACAATAACAAAAGTTAAATTTTCACGCAAACAGATCTACTAAGTTAAAAAACATGACAGTCAAAGTAGGAGACACCGCCCCCGATTTTACCTTACCATCTCAAACTGGCACATCAGTCAGGCTCAAAGATTTTAAAGGTAAAAAAAACGTCATAGTCTACTTTTACCCCAAAGACAACTCACCCGGATGCACAACCCAAGCTTGCGCTTTTCGAGATAGTTACGAAGTCTTCAAAGACGCAGGTGCAGAAGTCATAGGAATTAGCGAAGATTCGCCACAATCGCACGAGGAATTTGCCACCAAATATCGGCTACCATTTACACTGCTGAGCGATAGTGGCAACAAAGTGCGGCAATTATACGGAGTTCCAGCTACACTGTGGATTATGCCCGGTAGAGTAACTTATGTCATTGACCAAGAAGGCGTTGTCAAGCATATTTTTGACTCGATGTTAGACTTCAAAGCACACGTTGCAGAAGCACTCAAAACTTTAGAAGCCATCAAAAGTTAGATGGATTTGCTTAAATATATTGTTTGTAATGAGGACGAAAGTCCTCATTGTCTAAACAACCAAGAAAAAACTAAATTAGTGACTGCGAAGTAACGGTTTGTAGTGAAAACGGCAGTTCTAAGACTAGAGATTTTCCCCTACCCAATTTTTAAAAGCTTGAATAGCGGCGGTTCTGCCAGAAACTTGACTCTGCTGGGTGTACTGATTCACCAGTTCGACAATCGGGATATTGGGGAAAGTGGGACTCACATCAGACTCAATATATTGTTCGGCTTGCAAGACGTTGATTTGTAGCCCTCGCCGTGCGTATCGCCAAAGTTCTGGCACTCCTAGAATTTGATAATTATCCAACTGCGTGCGAGAGGTGAGATCGATTTCTATCGCTAAGTCTGGCGGCGGATCGATACTCATATCGAGGCGATTTTTACCGATAACCGCTGCTTGATTTTGAATATAAAAACAGGTATCCGGTTCGACAGCCTGACTCATGCGTTCATTTTTCAACGTTGTCGAACCTAACGACTCAAATGCTATTTGTCGTGTTTCCAACAAAATTTTTACCATGTCGCCAATAATTTCCTTGGCTTTTTCATGTTCGGGCAGAGGAACCATGATTTCTAACCGTCCGTTACTATAGGAAAGTCGGGAAGCACGACGTTCTCCTAATTCCGCCAAAATACTTTCAAATTGTTGCCAGTTCACATCTTCAACCAGTAATTGCTGACCCGGTTGAATCTTCAATTGTCTTAACTCCAATAGCATAATTGTTCATCCATTTTCTATAGGAAATATCAGCCAAGTCCTTACTACGAATCATTATCTTAAAAAACCAAGAAAAAACTAAAGTCCTTACTACGAACCAGGAGTTTGTAGTGAGGACTTTAGTCCTTTTTTGCTAATGACTTGCAGCCATTAACTATTAGCACTCAGCAATTATCTAGCTTTTCGCAACACTCGATTTTTCAGATGTAGCGCTTTCGGCAGTTTTGCCATTTTTGCTATTACCGTTACCGTTACTGTGGCGGGGTTGGATAACTCCATAGCCACCGTGAGTCTTTCGTTCGTAGAGTACGTTAATTTCGCCTGTTTCCGCATTACGGAACATATAGAAATCGTGATCGATAATCTGCAATTGTTCCAAAGCTTCTTGCACAGTCATTGGAGGCATAGCAAAATACTTAGTCCGCACCACCTCAGCAGGAAGTTCGGGAGTTCGATCGCCAATCAGATCCGCTACTACAGGATGTTCATCAACTACCGTAACCGTTTTGGGACTACTCTGGGTCTTATTGTCGTGGCGTTTTTCCTTAAATTTCCGCAGTTGACGAGCTATCTTGTCGGCAACCAAATCGATGCTGGCATACAGGCTTTCCGTGCTTTCCTCAGCCCGAATCACGCTGCCGTTAGCATAAATAGTTACCTCAGCAGTCTGCTTAGGATTGATCCTGGGGTTACGAGCCACCGATAGATGTATGTCCACTTCAGTAGTCAAAGTTTGAAAATGGCTAACTGCCTTTTCAACCTTTTGATTGACGTACTCGCGAATCGCATCGGTGATTTCTATATTCTTACCCTGGATAACAAGCTTCATAGAGCTCCCTCCCTTCTGTAACGTGGGTATATTTTATACAGTAGCACTATGTATTCTCGAAAACACTTATCTTCCAAATCTTTTATTATATGTTGACAATTCTTGATTTAAACTGCGCCAATATTCCGTCAAAACACTATTGATTTTTTGCATGATTTCCCCTCTCACCCCTCAACAGCTAAATGCACAACCCTGCTTGCTCCTCGATTGGGGACTTGTTCCCTACTCCCAAGCTTGGGAAATCCAGCAAAAACTCGTGCAAGAACGCCGCGACAAACCAGATTTGCCAGATGTCCTGATTTTGCTGGAACATCCGCCGGTTTACACTTTGGGACTGGGAGCCAAGCTGGAATTTCTGAAATTTGACCCAAGTCAAACTGGGCCGGAACTGCACCGAGTTGAGCGGGGCGGCGAGGTGACTTACCACTGTCCGGGTCAATTGGTGGGATATCCGATTTTAAATTTGCGCCGTCACCAACAAGATTTGCACTGGTATTTGCGGCAGTTGGAGGAAGTGCTGCTGAGGGTGCTGGAAGTTTGCGGGTTGAAGGGTTCGCGGGTTCCCGGTATGACTGGAGTTTGGGTGGATGGGTGCAAAGTAGGCGCGATCGGCATTAAAGTCAGCCGCTGGATTACGATGCACGGTTTTGCCTTAAATGTTTGTCCGGATCTCGCTGGTTTTGGGCAAATTGTACCTTGCGGGATTCCCGATCGACCTGTTGGGAGTTTAGAGCAGTTTATTCCCGGAATTGAGGTCGATCGAGTTAGGGCGATCGTGGTGGCTGAATTTGCAGAAGTTTTTGGAGTGGAAATAGTGCGATCGAATGTGTAGGGTGCGTCCCCCGATCGCAGGTGAAGTAATGCGGATTTTAACCCGTTACTGGAAATAATAATTTTTTAGGGCGATCGCCCTTTCTTGAGTGAAATGCGATCGCTCTTAAATTATCAAAAACATCAGGCTTAATTCTCCACCCAATCACTTAAAAACTCCCGACTAAGGATGCTAAATATCGAATCGAATTAACGCGGCGGTGTTTGCGAGACTTGGGGGCATTATAGAGATAATTTTAACGGTCTGTACTTACTGACTCAAGAATTGAGAGAATTGGTGGTATAATGCGCGGTTGCGGGCTTCTCTAACCTTAGAGAGAAGCAAGACCGATGCAGAAATACGCCCTAAGAGTTTTGCGATCGCCCCTAGCGTCAGGTATGATTCTTGTTGATTATTGCGCTCCGCTCAAGAGAAAAAATTTATGTCAGATATGTCCGGTCAAGACCCCTCGGAAATTAAAATGGCGACGGTTGATGAAGAAGAAAAAGGCGCAACGTTTAGCGGTACGGTCATCCTTGCTATCGATGTCGAGGGTGCTGGGGAAGTCCTTTTTTTCAGAGACTTTTTGATTGAAGATTATAAAGGCGAACTTACCGCTTATCTGGCAACAGATGGCAATATAACGAAAAGCATTGATTTAGGCGAACTTAAGCATAAGAGCAGCAGCTTTAAGCTGCCAATTCCGCTGGGGACGGATACATCACCCTACAATACAGTCGTGCTGCGCGACGAAAAAAGCAAGAAAAAAGTTGTGACGATCGAGCTGTAAAATTTGCAATTTAGCTCGCAGTTCAGCCAAATTCGTTAGCGCAGCCCTCGAAGAGGATCGCCCTTTTTTTCCTGAAGTGCGATCGCTCTTAAATTAAGGTGCGTCACTTTCGATCGAACAGTCCAGTTGTAAAGTGATGCACCCTAATTTTTAAAATGGAATCGGATCGTAATCGGGATTGTCAGCTTCGTTAGACGAACCCGACTGGCTATCGGACTCAGAATTTGAAGGCTGATGCGAGTTCCAATCCGAACTAGACGTGCGGTTAGCGCCACCTGGAGCGCTGTTAGGACTGCGACCTCGCGAACTCATAGGAACCACGTTGCTCGGCACATTAGCAGGCGCGCTGTCGCGAATTTGAGCCGCTTCGGGGGCGCTTCTAGTTGGGGGAGCAGCAGTCATTGCATCGGCGCCGACACTGTAAATCCTTTGAGCTGTCAGTTCAGCGCGCTTTTCTTTAATACCGTCTCTTTCGATCGTATTCATGCTCAGCCGTCCCTCAATAATCACGCGATCGCCCTCGTGATATTTCTCGTGAATTTCTTGAGCAAAATTTCCCCATCCTATCACTTTCAAATGTTCTGGCGGATCTTCCGGTTTTGGGCCTGGAAACTGCACCAACATCTCAGCGATTTGAAGTTGATTGTCAGGAGTATAACGGAGTTGCGGTTGTTGAATTATTTCCGCCATCAAAATGCAGCTATTCATCTGTTATCTGTGCGTAATTGGGAATTGGATAAAGAAGGAAGAGAGAAGAAGGAAGAAATAGCTATTCGTGTACCGATGACTTGCGTGTCTTGCTTGTGGTAATTGCAAATTGGTAATTGCAAATTGCAAATTGGTAATTACTGATTTTTTGGCGCTATTCGCTATTAGTTGTCACCGATTACCGATTACCGATTTGCAATTACCAATTATCCGTTACCAAATTTATCTTGGCGAACCGCCGCCTCAGCTTGACTGACAAAATCGTGAACGAGGGCGCGGTACTCCTTCAAAGTTTCAGATACCCAATCTCGATCCTCGCTGTTGGCGAAGATATGAACGGTCGGTTCACTAGCATCGGGCAAAACTAATACCCAATTGTCGTCGCTGTAGTTAAAAATCTTCACTCCATCTACTAATTCTAAACGATCGGGCGAATGAGTTTCTACTAAATGCCGCATCAGCGAACCCTTGACCGTCCAAGGACAGCGGACGCTGTAACTGCGGTGGGTGACGCGGGGAAGTTCGGCCTTGATCTGTCCGAGCGATCGCTCCTGAATCGTCATCATTTCTATCACTTTAGCAATGCAGAACATTCCGTCAAATCCGGGATGCAATTGCGGGAAAATAAAACCCATAAGACCGCTGCCGCCCAAAACCACATTCGGGTTCCTGTTAGCGGCTTCCATCAAAGCAGTTGGGTTCGCCTTAGTGCGGATTACCTTGCTTTGATAGCGGCGGGCGATCGCCTCCACCGCAGAAGAGGCATTCACCGGCACTACTACTGTACCTTTGGGATCAGAAGTCAGCATCAAATTTACCATCAACGCCGTCAGCATTTCCCCGCGAATCGCTATCCCAGACTCATCTACCAAAATGAGCTGTTCGCCGTTAGCCGACACCTGCACTCCAAAATTAGCGCTGAGTGCTTTCACCACCCGGCCGAGTTGGTCGAGCAAATATTCCCGTTCGCCGTTGCTCAGAGAAGTCTGTTTGAGACTCGCATTGAGCACCACCGCATCGCAGCCGAACTTAGCAAGCATTTGCGGCAGAATTGCTCCGGAAACTGCGTAAACGTAATCGATTACCACCTTAGTATTGCTGTAGCGTATTGCCTCAACATTCATCTGCCGCTCAAAAATGCGGTTGTAAACGTCGAGAGCTTGGTTAAAGTACGACATCTCTCCAATTTCGGGAATTAGAGCCCGCCGCAAATCTTCCTTAAAATAAGCGCCCTCGATTTTTTTCTCAGCAGCTTTAGTAATATTGATGCCTTTGATATCGAAGAATTCAATTAAAATGTGGTCGGATCGATCGGGCGAAATGCGAACGTGAATGCCGCCAGCAACCGATAGCGTAGACGAAACCGTGCGCGCGATCGGAATTGCCGTCGATTCCAAATTGACCACATTAATTCCTACCGACATCAAACCTGCAATCAAAGACCTCGAAACCATCCGCGAAATGCTCCGCTGGTCGCGAGATACCGATACCGAAGTCCCGGGTTTCAAAGTCGAGCCGTAAGCCGCGCCCAATTTCACCGCGAATTCCGGGGTAATATCCACATTTGCCAGCCCTTGAACGCCGCGCTGGCCGAACAAATTCCGCTTAGCTTGTTCTCCCCAAATTAAATTTTGATTTAACAGAGCGCCGGATTCAATATTTTTGCTCGGCCAGATGCGCACGCTTGGCCCCACTTGCGCTTCTTCTCCCACGATCGACATAGAACCGACGATCGCACCTTCCAATACATGAGCGCGCCTGTCTACGCGGGTACTCCGGCAAATCACGCAGGCCCTAAGGTGAGCGTCTTCGCCGACAATTGCTCCGTTCCAGACGATGGGACGTTTGAGGTTGGCATCGGCCCCGACTGTCACGTTATCTCCGATCACCGTACCGGCATCGATTTTAACTCGGGCTCCAATCCGACAATTGCTGCCGATCATCGCCGGTGCTTCGACGATCGCGCTATCGTCAATAAAAGTATTCTGACCGACCCAAACTCCCGATCGAACTTGGTTGTAGTAAGTCAAATCCAGTTTGACCTTTCCCCGCAGCGCGTCGTACTGAGCTTCCCGGTAAACATCAAGCTGGCCGACATCGCACCAGTAACCCTCGGCGATGTAACCGTACATCGGCTCGTTTTTTTCCAGCAGCAAGGGAAACAAGTCTTTCGAGAAGTCGCATTCTTTATTTGCAGGCAGGTAGTCCAATACTTCCGGTTCTAAAATGTAGGTGCCGGTATTGACAGTATCGGAGAAAATTTCACTGCTAGAAGGCTTTTCCAGAAAGCGGTTGATGCGGTAATTTTCCTCGGTAATCACGACCCCGAATTCCATCGGATTGGGAACGCGAGTTAAAATTAACGTGGCTTTGGATTGCTTGCTGCGGTGAAATTCGATCGCTTCGGTTAAGTCGAAGTCTGTGATGCTGTCACCGCTGATGACCAGAAAAGTTCGATCGAGCAATTCAGCAATATTTTTGACGCAACCAGCCGTACCCAGCGGTTGGTCTTCCTCCACAGCGTAAGTCATTTGAACGCCAAACTCTGCCCCGTCAGTAAAATATTCGCGCATGACATCGGGAAGGTAGTGCAGCGTAGCAATAATTTCCGTAATCTGATGCCTTTTTAGCAAATTGATAATGTGTTCTGCGATCGGGCGATTGAGAATCGGCACCATCGGTTTGGGCAAATCGCACGTCAGGGGTCTGAGCCTCGTTCCCGACCCCCCAGCCATCAGCACTGCACGCATAAAATCCTCCTTGCTTAGAAAGCTCTCTACCGTCATTGTCCGCTAGAAAAAGTTTGCCTGCTGTAATTCGTGGGCCGCCGGCTATCAGTTCTTAGTTAAATATCTTCGAGTAGTTACACGTCTGGGAAATCCCGTTCGACCAGGCCGTCCCCCAACAGCAACCGATTTCAACCGCATTAGAACTTGCGGCGCCGCACCAATCCCTCGGTCGAGTTCGGATTTGTAGGGGATGTTGGGTAATACCAGTTTAAAAAAAGAATGCAACTGTAGGTCAGCTCCAAACCCTTATCTAATCAGTCATTCCCAATTATTTAATTCTTCAATTCTTCAATCTAAAATGGTATAAGTCCTCAGAATCATCGACTTTGGGCAGAAGTCCCTTCTTGCTTGCTCGGTGAAAGCTATTTTGGGGGTGTTATTTTTAAGTTTGTGATCGGCGGGGATTTTGAAGTCTCTTTCTGAAGGTGGAATTGCTACAGGTATCGGTGCGGCTTGGCGTCTGATAAATGATAGATTAAGAGTAGCGCTTTGACTAGCTGACCCAAAATCCTATCCATTGCTTAGGGGTTTTTTAAATGAGTACGTTAATTAGCTTGGCATTGCTAGTCGCTTACGGCGGCGGTATTTGGAAATTTTGGAATGGTTTCGATCGCACTAACTTCGACAGAAGTTTTACAAATCGCCTGAAGCTGTCTCTGCTGTGGCCCGCGTTAATTTTTAATAAGCCTTACCGCCAAAACTTTACAAAAGCTCTCAAAGCCACTAAAAGGTAATTCAAGAATGTCTAAAAAGTCGGATCGCCCAGTGGCGGGTCAGGAGCAGACTTGGTTTGCTAAAGGAAAATCAGATAGCTGGCAAGTTTTACTGTCGCAAGTGGCCTCTCGGTTCGATCGCGAATACCGAGGAGAAGCTTTCGCTTTACCCGAAGAAGTCGAATCAATGCCGATTTTCTTGGAATCAGTCGCAGGAACTCTCCAAGCAAAAACAGTTTCTCCCTTCTGGAAAATTGCCAAACCTCAAAAAAATCAGCGCTGTTTAGACATTGGCTGCGGAGTCAGCTTTCTCATCTACCCTTGGCGGGATTGGGAAGCATATTTTTACGGTCAAGAAATCAGCAGCGCAGCGCGAGACGCTTTAAACGCTCGCGGCCCTCAACTCAATTCTAAGCTGTTCAAAGGCGTAGAATGGGCTCCCGCTCACCAGTTAAATTACGAAGAGGCTCAGTTCGATTTATGCCTCGCTACAGGCTTTAGCTGTTACTATCCCATAGACTATTGGAGTATTGTTATGGGAGAAGTAAAGCGGGTACTAAAACCGGGCGGCCATTTTGTTTTTGATGTCCTCAATCCCAATTCTCCTCTAGCAGAAGATTGGGCTATTTTGGAGACTTATCGAGCCGGAGAAGTATTTTTAGAGACAATAGAAGATTGGGAAAAAATGATGAAAGCTGCTGGCGCTAAGGTAGTAAAAAAGCAAAGTGGCGACTTATTTCAAATGTATAAAGTTCAATACATTTGAGAGGTTAAGGTAATAGGTAATTACTGGAGTTTAGACTAAGCACAAATTTACTCAGAAGGAGCTGAGTAGAAATTATGGTGAATTTAGAGAGAGATTC
>NZ_JAUBPO010000168.1:0-10248 GCF_036700785.1 Microcoleus sp. S28C3
AGGAGTGAAAATTGTCATCTCACACTTTTTTGATTATAACCGATAAGTCATCAACTTATTTATTTTTCATTCCTAAGTCCTGTAAGTAAAAATAGTAACTTTTGGTTAGGATTATATGGGGATATGTGGGGCATTACTAAGGAATTTGTGGAAGAATGGGTAGCAGAATTGATCAGTATTAATCGCAACAAACTACTATTTTATCAGAAGGGACTGAGGGCAATGAGAATTATACAGCAAGCCATCTAGCTAGGTTGTCACCCAGTCAGATCAGTATCACTTGCTACTCAAACGCCTTAACCGGCTGTAATGTCTACTCGACTAGGTCTCGTTCTGAAAACAGACACAGTCATCCCCATCTCAGTTGGAATTAGAGTGGTATCAATAAAGTCGGCCTTGTGCAGGAAAACCAAAAACTTTTTAATTGAGTCTTCCATCTCTTGATAAGTACCAGGCTCAGCACTAAAATCACCATCTAAAAAGACATCATCAGCAACAACAAGTCCCTCATCACTAATTCTTTTCACTATATGCACCAGGTAATCCCAATACTCAACCTTAGCACCATCTATGAAAACAAAATCAAAACGTTCATCAGGGAACTTTTCAAGATACTCAATAACGTCAGAACACACTAGCGTAACACGATCCGATAATCCTGCGGTTGCTAAATTGGCTGCTGCGAGGCGTTGTGTTGACTCCGAAATGTCTAAACTTATAAATTTCGCATCGTTTCCTAAGTTTTTAGCAATTGCATAAGTTGAATAGCCAAAGTGTGTACCAATTTCTAACACAGATACAGGTCGGTGTACTGCAACAAGTAAAGAAAGAATTTTCGCTGACACTTCGTCAACTTGAATAGGCAAAACTTCGTTATCGAATATTGAAGTTTTCAGTATTTGTTCTTGAACGTTATTTTTATCTATGAATAACCTTTTGGCTATTTCCTTTAAACTCATTTCAATTCACCCACCTTAATTATCCGCATAAAACTCATAAAGACTTGTTACGTTAGGAAATCTAAATTTATAATCGTGGTTTAAACAATCAAATAAGTATTCTCCAGATTCAGAGTGGCCATATTTCACCGCATCCTCGCAACTCCTCGAAGCGCCAAGAAGATAGATAAAATTGGCACCAGGATACGACATATAACTTGGCCATGAAAAATATGAAATAAGATCACTAAAATCAATTAATTTTGAGATTCCATATTTTTCCACGAATGCATTGAAAATTTCGTAAATCTTAATACCTGGCATTTTATGACATTCAAAATCCAATGCTGCAACCAATGACTTGGTTAGCACTGTTGAAGTATATTCAGATTTTTTTACCTCTTGACAACGAACAATGTCATTTAACTCAATATCACTAAATCCATTAGCAAAGTGATGGCTAAAAACAAGTTTCTCAAACCACATACTCATTACTTCAAGGCGTTCCAAGGGTAAATACTCAAGTCCAGTCAAATTTGAAACGCACATCTGATTAAAGACATGATTTAACGCATGACCAAGCTCATGATACAAACTATGCACATTTTGAAAATTCAAATAACTATGCCCATCTTGATGTTTTGAAATTCGACAACACACATACGCTTCGGGTGCCTGAAAATTTTCATTGATAGAAGTGCGATTTAACAGTCCTATTGTGAAATTCTGCTTCACGCGCTTTCTATCTGAAGTCCAAAGATCAAGGTGAATTCGCCCTAGCACTTTGCCATCATCAACGACTGCCAGAGTGATAAATCTGTCGCCTCCCCCCTTTTCTTCTATCTTCAAATCAGCATTGAAAGTTGCGACTACTGCTTTTCTAGCAATCTCGATACATTCTTGAAGGTCAAATAAAGGAGCCTTCCAAGAATTATTTCTTCTTCGAATCAGGGCACCCATATGATCTAGTGAAAAATACTCTACAGACAGTTCTTGTTTTATAACATCAGCCTGTTTCTTAGAGACTTTTACTGCTTCTTGTATATTTCTGTAAATATACGAATTAACTTCATCTAAATTAACAGTAGCTTTAGACATAAATTGCATCAAAGAGGAATCAAATCCGGCAGTGCGAGCTTGAAAATGTCTTGCACTCACTAAATTATCAAACGCTTCCGCAGCTGAAATCGCCGACTCCAATTTACAACTTTTAAGGTATTGTATAAATTTACTTCGCGACTGATTGTCTTTAATTCCATTGATGATTGAATACTCGCTATGGCGACTTAATGTTTTGCCAAACCCAAGCTTTCCTAACACATCCACAGATACTTTTTCCAATTGTTCAACAGATTCTTGAAATTGAGTCTTAGCGATTTCTAAAGCTATATTCGATTCAGTAAAGGACTTACTACATATACGATCTTCAAGCTGTTCAATGTAAGCAATCCGACTTTTTTCCAATTGAGGATGTTTCGACTTAAAAGATTTCATTCCTCTCAACATCCTTTTGTCCAAATCCTTGTCCTGATGAACAATATCTCTCAAATCTTTCAACTGATCATAAGTTGAGAAATCTTCGTTGGCTTCAAGATACAAAAACAAATATGCAATATTATTGTATATCGTAGTAACCTCTATTAGAGTTCCATCATATATTTTCATTTCAGACAATTGGTAAATTCTGTCTATCCATGCAGTCAAAATATGTCGAAGCTCTTCTACTGGTTTATTAAGAAAATTTTGTTGCTGTTGCATTAGTTCTCTCCAAATGTGTATAGACAGATGTAACCAGAGTACGAAGTGCTCACAATTAAACCACTCCTAGAAACAACTGGCGTTGTATCCACCTTTGAATCATGACCCGGTATACCCAAAACCTCTGAAGTCTCCCAGAGAAAACGACCACTATCTGAATCAACACACTCCAAAGAAGCACGCCTATTAACAAAACATACTTTCGAGTCTTTAAGTGGAACAACCGATGTATAACCCTCAACTGGTGAATTCCTAACCCACAACAGCTCTCGTTTTAAAATATCAAAACCACGCAACTTCCCACCCAAACCAGAGAAAACCAAAACTCCATCTACGATTGCTGGGCTAGAAATCATCTTTTCTCCAAATGAGATAGCTTCAACTACTTCACCTGTGCATTCATCAAGGATGTATAAGGTACCATCACAATTAGCAGCAAACACAAGACCGGTATTTAGATCATAGGCAAGAGTCGCTTTTTGCAATCCGCCTAATTTAGCCTTCCATTCGATTTCAAAACTATGAGGGTTGATGCAAAATACATCGCTACCTCTTGCAATTATCAAGTTCTTTACTCCAGAAATAGGACTTGAATAAGGATCTCGATTCAGAGATATGGAACCAGATGGCCATTTGACAGAACACGGCAAATAAACACTACCAGTAACCGCACCAGTTTTTCCATCTAGAAAAAATAAATAGCCATTGTGTTGAGTAATTGCGATCACACCATTTGTGATTTCTAATGGAGCACCAAGAACTCCAAATTTCAGTTTTGTCTCCCAAATCAATTCACCTTTTAAAGAAAAACTGGCAATTAGACCGTTTGTGGTTGTAACTAAAACATGAGGAGGACTCCCATGTATCAGTAGAGGCGCATAAGGGGAGCCTAAAATTCTTCTTTTCCAAAGAGCGTTTTCTAAGTCTTTATCAAACAACTGCACATATCCATCATCAGATGCAACGAGCAAGTTCTCCCCAATAAAAACAGGACAAGAAGAAATTGGAACATCGATTTCTTGCTGTTTAGTTTTGTTGAAATACGAGAGTTTTCTAATCTTAACAATCTGAGGTTCTATCGAACAGTCAAAGGACTTTGATGGACCAATTGCACTTCTATCAGGCCAGGCTTTGAAGGTAGCTGAACCAAGCATCATACACCTCTCAATTTCGATTCAGAAAAATACAGATCAAGAGAATCTTTTAGATCGCACAATTCATCTTTTACTGTGCTTTGCACAACCAAACGATCAAAGCGTGCTAGTTCACCTAGAGCTACTTTCAAATTTTTAGTATCATCTATCTGCTCGAACTCATGCACTGCCTTTTTCAAACTCATCGAAACATACGGAAATCCGACAGATGCTGCTTTCAAAAAAGTTAAGCCAGCATTCCGATGGTCACCCAAATGCATAAATATTTCTGCTTTTTCGAAATAACTAGGAGACCAATTAATATCCATGTCAATCAACTGTTCCGCAATTTCGATTGCAGAGTTGGGATCTCTACGCAAGTACAAAAACTCCTTCAAAGTTGACTCAAGATAAGTCTTTTCAAGGTGTTTAAAATACGGTGATTTATCGCTTGCCATCTGTGCAAACTCATTTGCTTTTAACATTGCATGACGTGTGCTGACCTGATCCTTATCGTCAGCATATACCATTGCCCTTCCTCTATACCACGAAGATTTTGCAGAATCCGTTGTGTCGGTAGACTTCACTATCTCATCACCTAAATCTAAGAAAAATTTGTGAAGATCATCTGATATTGAACTACGCTTTGAATACCAAACCACAGCTTGAGAACAAGCGTCTAGCATCCTGCCAGCTGGAAGTCTGTCAGCCTCACAACATCGTTTCATAACTTCAAACTGCTTCTGATAGTTAACAGATTCCGCAACCCTATTGAGCAGTATAAAGTCCAACATTGCAACTTCGAACATCAACCTTAATGACAACTTCCTACTTTTAAGCTCCCTAAGAAAATTGATTACTGCACCAAAGCGGCCCATAGCCAATAATTTAGATGCCGCATGAAGTATCTGCAGGCTTGAAAGCTCTTCGCAGTTGAACGACATGATTTCAGCAATCACTTCAGGATTGCTTCCAGCGTCAGTTTGCAAGTTGGCATAACTGCACTTGCAACTAACCGATATTTCAGCAAGAACACCGGGTTCAAATACTTGAGAAAATCTGAAATCTACTTCAGGATCGAGTCCAACAAGCTCGTCAAGAGTTGCCAATGAAAATAAGTCAGCATCACTATCTACTTTTGCTTCCAACAGAAACATTGCAAAAGAATTAGGATGATAAAAAGCAGTAAATTCAGATCTATTCTCCACTTTCAAGATATCCTTCTAGCATCTGTACGATAAATGCGATAATACACAAAATTCTACCAGCTTCTAATATAGTGCCTTCACTCCTATCTGTCACTTGTGGTGAAAACTCAACTAGGTCAACACCAACTACTCGATTATGTTGAAAAAGATAGAAGAGAGATCTCATCAGATGATTTAGGCCTATACCCATTTCAGAGGGATAGCCTGTTACCCTTATCAAGGATGAATCCAATACGTCGACATCAATAGAAATATAGATATCTTCGTTTATCGGCAATCTCGATTCAATATAACTGAATTCGCGAGTCAAGTACTCGGTTGATGTTACCTGCTGAGCTACTTTTTCAAGGTATTCAAACGCTGAATATTGTTCCGTTTTTTCTACGGTAAATAAGGCATTAATTCCAAGCTGATACAAGCTTTTTTGCGGGAGCAAATCTACTACATGACTCATTACATTGGTATTGAATAGCGTCTCTAATCCCTCATTGCACCAAGCGCCCTGTTCCCATATCTGTAAATCAAGATGATGATCAAATTGAACCACTTTTAAATTCTGATATCTATTAAACAAAGAACGAACAACCGGATACGTAATTGAGTGGTTGCCACCAATCAATACGGGCACTTCGTCTTTTGGAAGCGAATCGATAAATCTTTCAACAAGCTGAACATTTGAAATATGATCATTGCCAAGTCCAGGAATATCTCCTAGATCTTTAATGCAAAAGGAATAAAGACTACTGTTAGAAATGATGCCAATAAAAGGATTTGATGCTGACCATGTATACCTTTTACTGCAAGCTCTCAAATAATAGGGGGCGTTTTCACTGCCAGCTTTTGCACTTCCGGTTTTGAGAGGAACGCCAATAATAGGAATTTTAGAATTACCGGATGAAAAAGCACGGAAAAAACCGCCAGAATTATTGTTTTTTCCTGTGCTCACAAGTTACACCAAACTAGTTTCTGATGGTTTGAGTCGATTCGCTTCTGATGGTTTGAGCGATTCTATCAAATCATCAATTTCTTTTTCAACAGCCTCATCCAACTGAATATCTTCAGTAATTTCAACATCTGCCTCAAAAAACATTTCCGCTGACGTTACACGGAAAAAGGCTGGTTTCTTATCGAAAGTGGTATTAGACATAATTACAATTCTTTTGCTAGGCGAATATATAAGTTGTATACCTTTCCCGATGCATTGTCAAGTACCTAAATCCTGAAAAATGTAAAGCGATCGCCCTGTCCCACTCTCCAACTAAATAGGGCTTGCTGAATAATCGAGCGCATATTGCGTCGCGAAAGGTTTCGAGCGCACGATCGAGAATAAAGTGCAAGATAAACAGGTAAAATAGGTCAAAACCCGTGCATCACCACCTGCGATCATGTACAAAAAAGCTGAGCTTGCCTCCAGCCCCCCATCCGAGTTTGAACTGCCTTTCGGAGGAAGGTTGTCAGCAGACAACCGTTGGGTAAAAATGGGCGAACTAACGGGACTTAGACAAATTTGGAGCAAATCAGCCTCTATCCCTCTCTGGCAAAGCGATTTAGTTCGATAGGGGTAAACCAGGCTCAAACCCAGTCACAGTAAGAAAAAGCCTAAATTTACCTTAAAATATTACTGTGACTAGGTTTGAGCCTGTTTTCGGGCCTTATTTTGTCTAAGTCCCGCTAAGCTGATTAAGGGGCTGACGGACAGTGGCAGCGAAGTTTTTCAATTAGATGTACTGCGCCCCCCGACTTATAGCCAGCTAGAGAAGGTTCTGCGGCAAGCCAAAGAAGATGGTAAGTCCTATCACATCGTTCATTTTGACGGACACGGGATATATGAAGATCTAAAAGCCAAGAAAACGGGTAAGCCCCCTAAAAAAATGCGTGGCTATCTGATATTTGAAAACTCCGACCCTCAATCTCAAGATCTGGAAGAGTTGGTCCACGGAGAGTTGCTTGGTCAATTGCTGGCAGAAACGGGAGTATCCTTGTTGGTGCTTAACGCTTGTCGCTCAGCTTATATTGAAGCGCCCGCTGCACCAAGCCAAACCCTTGCGGACAGGAAAACTAGCGCCTATGGCTCTTTGGCCCAAGAGGTGATGGATGTAGGCGTTGCGGGTGTGGTGGCGATGCGCTACAACGTCTATGTTCTCACCGCTGCCGAGTTTGTGGCTAACCTGTATGAGGCGATCGCCCAAGGTCAAAACCTTGGTGAGGCTGTCACAAAAGGACGTTTGCATCTGCACGCCCAACCGATGCGGGAAATTGCTTACAACCCACTACCATTGCAAGACTGGACAGTGCCGGTGGTGTACGAAGCAGCACCCGTGGCAATTTTCCCTAATTCTGCTGGCATTCCCAAACAGCCCTTCACCTTCAGCCAGGGTGATGCGATACCAGTGCGGCAAATGCTCGACTCGCAGCTACCCAAAAGCCCCGATGCCGGTTTTTTGGGTCGCGACGAAACCCTGCTGGCACTTGACCGCGCTTTCGATACTCAAAGCATCGTTCTGTTGCACTCTTATGCTGGAGGCGGCAAAACGAGTACCGCTGCTGAGTCTGGTCGTTGGTACGCGCAGACCGGTGGTGTGGATGGGCCGGTGTTGTTCACCTCGTTCGAGCGGTATGTGCCGTTGAAGCAGGTGCTGGACAAGATAGGTCTGGTGTTTGGGGACTGGTTTGAGGCAAGGGGAGTTCACTGGCTGGCGTTGAACGATAGCGAGCGGCGAGATAAAGCGCTGGAAGTGCTGCGGGAAGTGTCGGTGCTGTGGATTTGGGATAACGTTGAGCCGGTAGCAGGGTTCCCCCCTGGCACAGAGTCGGCGTGGAGTGCTGCTGAGCAACAAGAACTGGTGGACTTTTTGCAGGAGGCAAGGCAGACAAAGGCTAAATTTCTGCTAACTTCCCGCCGCGACGAGCAAGGGTGGCTGGGCGAACTGCCTATTAGGATTGCAATGTCCCCAATGCCGATGCAGGAACGGGTGCAACTGGCGCGAGCGATTGCCGAGAAACGAGAGCATCAATTGACAGAGGTGCAAGACTGGCGACCCTTGCTGCAATTCAGCCAAGGCAATCCGCTGACGATTACGGTGCTAGTGGGTCAAGCCCTGCGTGACGGGTTGAGAACTAAGGAGCAGATTGAAAATTTTGTGGGTCAATTGCGAGCCGGTGAGGCAGCAATTGAGGATGATGAGAGGGAAGGGCGATCTAAGTCCTTGGGTGCGTCGTTAAGCTATGGCTTTGCCCATGCTTTTACTGAGGAAGAACGCAAAAAGCTAGCACTACTACACTTTTTCCAGGGTATTGTAGATGTGAGAGCATTCTGCTTAATGGGAAACATTGATAAAGATTGGTGTCTACCCATTGTACGAGGCTTAACTCATGAAACTGCTATTGCTCTCAGGGTAAGCGCATCTAATTTTGTATAAAATTTGACAGATTATTTGCACTTGATCTAGAAAAAACTCAAAAAATCGTCCTAACTGAACTTAATTTCCTTCTCTTGCATTATTAGTTGCAAAAAGCAGTATTTAACACTACATTTTGCCTACTCACTAAAATTTGAGAATGTTTGAGAACGCAAAAATAAGTTGATTTTAGCTCTGCTCCTTGCCAAAAAATTAATATCTTTGACCTATTTTAGCAGTAAAGGCAATTTGTCTGTATCGTAAGTAACCAATTAAGATGCGCTTACCCTGCTATTGCTCTATTCAATCATGCTACAGAATTAGGATTGCTGGTGAAAGCCTTTGATGGTTATTACGTTATCCATCCTGTTGTCCCTTGGTATATCAAAATCTTGTTTGAGCAATATTATTCATCTGATAATGATAACAGTTATGGCGCAGTTACTTATGCTTTTGTAAAAGTCAAGAGTTCGTTTGGTATTTATTGTGCAAAGGAATATGAAGGTGGCAACCGTGATATTATTCTGGAACTTATAACCGAGGCATCTAATTTGCTATATGCCATGCAACTAGCTAAAGCTAATAGGTGGTGGTCAGAAGTCATTAATATAATGCAGTCATTGATATTATTCTACGAACATACAGGACGATATAGGGAAAGAATTAATCTCGTTGAAAAAACGGCTATCGATTTTGTTGAACCGTCTACAGGAAAGCCTTTACAAGATCGTGAGGAGCAGTGGAGTATCATTACTAATGCTCAGATTCGGATTGCTATAGACAAAAGAGATTGGAATATAGCAGAAGAATTAGAAAGACGTTGTGTTGACTGGAACCGTTCCCGTGTTACTTCGGCTTTAGCTTTACCATTTTCTGAATCGTTAGATAGAAAACAAGAGCAAACAATTTACTCGTTGGCAGTATCTCTAATTAATCTCGGTGTTATCTTAGCTGAACAAGGTAAGCCTGAATGCGTTGAAGTCTATGAAGAAGCTATCCAGCTATGTCAACTTCTTAGCGAAAGATCTCCTGAAGCCTCGCTTTGCTTTAATCTGGGCAAGGCTTATACAGATGTTTCTGCAATCCGAAATTTAGAGCAAGCTGAAGGATGGTATCACCGAAGTCTGGAGCTTTGTAACCAAAGACGCGATGCCTTGGGAATCAGTAAGTGCTTGGGACAGCTAGGATTGCTCACCTATGATAAATTCAAAGAAGCAAGTAATTGTCAAGAAACCAATGAACAGTTAAGTCTCTATCTTAATGATGCTGCATCTTTTTGCCATGAGCAAATAAATTGGATTAATAAAAGCGGCGCAAAACCAACAAACAACTAACCCAGCCACGTTTTCGGGGTGGAGTTTATTTGAAAGACCCTGGCAGCACGCGGCTCATGCCTTTGGCTACATTGCCCCAGCACCCCCAGGCAGCAAAACCCTTCCTATCAAGTCTGCTGGTAACATTGCCCCTGACTTAACGCTCAAAAATGCCTGCATCAAAATTACGCTGAACTGTTTGCGCGTAGCCGCGTATCCTGGGGGCGGCACTCACCAGATTTTGTTTGATTTTTATGCCCAAAATCAAGTACCGGATACTGTAGAGCATCTGCATTTCAACAGTACATATCGAGTGCGTGAAGGGGAACGAGCTGCTATTCTCAATTATCCTATTTTCGTTGGTTTGAATGTTGGTAATGATGGGATTCCCTTCAAATGTTACACAGTGAATGTGCAAAATGAGACACTGTTCTCTTAAGGAGTGAGATATTGAAACCCCCGAAAGGTGAGGAGTTCAGAGATAGCGAGGGGACGAGAGA
>NZ_JAUBPO010000169.1:0-9784 GCF_036700785.1 Microcoleus sp. S28C3
TCTTCCTCTCTTAAAGCTTTTTGTAGTTTCTCTATTTGTTGGGAATTGAGATGGTTTTTAGCTGGCATTTTTGTAGATATTGACTAAACTCATTTTTTATGATACCCTATTTAAAGGCACAACAGCTTACTAAAATTCCTTCCGCCTTCCTCGAAGACGCGGATTTGAGAGAGATTCTAAATCAATGCGACAACTAAGCCGATCGCCCTTGCACGAATAAACTGCCAAAGCTGTGCCTTGACGGTTGCAAACTCGCACATTGTAACCGTATTCGCTGGCGACTGTGCCGAAGCGGTTGACAAACTGATAGCGTTCCATATAATCGAGCAAACTCCAAAGTTGGCGGTTGACGATGATAATTACCCAAGTATTTCCGGGATCGACAAACCAGCGATCGAGCAATTTTCCGCCAAACTGTTTTTGAGCTAACCACAGACTCGGCACGCTTTTTTCGGTTTGCGAAAGCGGGGGCGACGGTAAATTAGCAGCGTTGCCACTCGGGCAAGCCGGCTGCTGGGAAAATGCCGCAGATTGTCCCCACAGCAAGGCTCCGAGGCACGCAGAACAGGCGATCGGGAACAAAAATAAACTTTTTGTCAAAATGCCATGCCTGCGGGTATCAACATCGTATTTCATAATTATTGTGTTCTTTATTATATGTTTCCCATAGGGGCGGGTTTTACCAACAATTTATGTCGAAAACTCGCCATCGATAAAACCCGCCCTCGCACAGCACATAACCTACATCAACCTTACATTTTATTATCTGCAAAAGATGTACATTGCGATTTTGTGTGGTGTGGGGCGGGTTTATTAGATTGTTTGTTTTTGGCTTTTATTGTTAGTAAAACCCGCCCCTACAGTCGTCATGTTAAAATTCCGATCGCCTAAACAATGAAGCAGGCAGACAAGCAGTAAAAGTAGAACCGCAATTTAACTCGCTATAAACTTCAATATCGCCGCCCATCATCTGACAGAAACGCTGGCTGATAGTCAGTCCCAAACCAGTACCGCCGTACTTGCGAGTAGTTGAATTGTCGGCTTGAGTAAAAGGTTGGAACAGTCGCTCTTGCTGCTCTGGTGTCATGCCGATGCCCGTGTCCGTCACTCGGAAAACTAAAAAGTCTGAATCCAAAATTAACATTTGAGCAACTCTCGGTTGATATTTATTTTTTAATTCTTGGCTGGTAATTCTTTCGACAGTAAGCACGATCGTCCCTTGAGCAGAAAATTTAGCAGCATTGCTGAGCAAATTCAGCATTACCTGCCGCACTTTCATCAAATCGCCGTGCATAGCGCCGATATTGTCAGAACTCAATACTTGCAAAGTATTGCCGTTTTTATCCATTAGCGGTTTGATAGTTGTTACTACCTCCTCGATTAAGCCTCCAACATCGAAGCTTTCGAGGTAAATCTCCATCTTGTCAGCTTCAATTTTGGAAATGTCGAGAATGTCCTCAATGAGCCGCAGCAAGTGTTTGCCAGCAGTGCGAATTTTGTCTAAATCCGAGACGATCTCTAAGTTGCCTAACTCTTCGGCATCTTCCACCAGCATATCGCTGTAGCCGATAATCGCGTTCAGGGGAGTCCGCAACTCGTGGCTCATGTTTGCCAGAAAAGCACTCTTAGCGCGGTTGGCGAGTTCTGCGGCTTCTTTTGCCAACTGCCACGCTTCCTCAGCGTCTTTGCGTTCGGTGATATCCCGCAGCGTGGCCACCACCGCTTCGACGCTGCCGTCAGTCGCACAAAGCGGGCTGAGAATGTACTCGTAGTCGCGGGTTCCCCAGCTTGCCGTGGGGACAATTACTTCGCCTTTCTTGGGCTCGGCTGTGGCAAATATGGCGTCGCATTCTTCGTGAACCCGCTGCATAATTGTTGGCGACCAGCCTAATTCCTGCCAGGTTTTGCTAATCATTTCTCTGGGATTCATGCCGGCAGCTTGAGCGGCGGTACGGCTGACGTAAGTGTACTTTCCCGATCGATCGACTAGAAAAATTAGGTCAAGAGAAGCGCCGAGAATCCCGTCAACTGTTCTGGCGTGTCGGGCTACCTGAGCAGTCATTTGTCTGACGGCGATCGCGCCGCGGACTTTGGCGGCGAGTTCAAATTGCAAAAGTTCGTTGGCTTGTTGGAGGTATAGGGTGCGCTGTTCGACTTCTTTTTCTAGTTCTGCTTTGGCTTTTTCTAGGGTGAGTTCGGCAAGTTTGCGATCGCTCACGTCTGTAGAAATTGTACCGACTGCATAAGCTTGACCTTCGGAGTTGCAGAGGGGAAATTTCAGAGAAATATAAGTGTGCGGGCCGTCGTCTTGAGGGATGATTTCTTCGATGGTTAGGGGCGAGGAAGATTCGATAACTTTCAGGTCATTTTCTCGCAAGGCTGCTGCTTTATCTTCGGGAAAAATATCGCAGTCGGTTTTGCCTGTTATTTGCTCTTTTGCGATGTCGAACAAATTGTCAAAATGGCGGTTGGTGAGCAGGTATTTTCCGTCAACATCTTTGATGTAAATCACTGCTGTTGAGTTGTCTAAAATCGCTTGCAGCAGTGCTTCGCTCTTTCGCAGGGCTTTTTGAGTGTTTTGGCGATCGAGTATTTCTGGCTGCAATTCCAAGTTGAGGCGATTTAAGTCTTGCCAAGCTTCCTGGACTTGATGTAAGGCGATCGCGCTTTTTTCTAGTTCTGTATTTGCCGGCTGCGACTGATTAGAGACGGAGTTTGCGGGCAATTCTAGGGGTTGAAAAGTTAGCGGGATTTGGGGATTTGCGATCGGGCCATCGCCCGCAGTTTTTTTATATCGAAAATCGACCGCTAATTTACCGTTTAAACTCGATTTTTTGGGAAATAAATCGGGCAATTCGCCGAAATTTAAATTGTCATAAATTAGATCCAAATTCCGGGATCGCTGCTGCGGTTCGGCGGTGGAGTTAAATGCCCAATTCCCCTCTGCTGTTGATAAATTTGAGTTACCGGGTTTGGCAATCCGGCGGGTGACGGCAACTGCCAAGGCGAAGGGGAAAACGGCAGCAGCAGACAGTGCCAGCAGCCAGTTGTTGCCCCACCATGATTCGATCGAGGTTTTGGGGATGCCCCGCACTAAAATTACAGCGGGTTTTCCGGCTAGATTATTCAGGGATTTTGCTGCTACTGTATAAGTTTGATTGCCTATTTGTATTTGCTGGGCAACTGGTTTGCCATCGGCGGCACGTGCAGATCTCAGCAGCGATCTGTCCATCCACTGTAAGTTGGGCAACTGTTTATTTTTCGTAACACTTTGTCCGCTTACCAAGACATATTTGCCCTCATTAAGCGGTGCATAAATAGCGTAAAATCCGAGGAGTGAATTGACGGTTTCGCTACTGGCAACCATCGGGATTTTGCTCAGATTTGTTCCTAGAAATAAAGCAGCAATAACAGTCTGATTTTTTGGATTTTTTACGGGAAATTTTACGTAATTCACAAGGACACGTTCGCTCAATTCCGGTTGCAAAGCTGGCAATTGTTTCTGATTTTCCGATTTAGCCAGAATTTTGCTAGCCGTAATTGGCTCTTTTTTTGCTAATTCTTGATATGCTAGGTTGCGAGGATTAAAATTTTGTCCTTCCTGGTTGAGATTAACGCTAACAATTATCTTCGTATCTTTCCCTACTAAAGCTGCACTGTGTATTGCTCCTGTTTTGACATGACTTTCCAGAATTTGCTTGACAGATTTTTCCAAATATGATAATTTTTTTCCGCTGTTGTAAGCTAAAGCTGTTTGGGCGATCGTTTTGCTGTCAGAGGAGTTTTGCAAACGGTCGGCGGCGCGATCGAGTTTGAGATTGTAGTTAATTTCACTAAGGCTCAGTTCTGATTTAGCTTGATTTTGCAGTTCGTTGCTTCCAACTGCCGATATTAGCCAAAGTGCTGCTCCCGTTAGTCCGACTGGCAAGATTGTTTGTAACGCCAGCAGTCCAATTAACTGTTTTCTGGTGACGGACAAGTTGTAAGTGGATGGCTTGAAAGCTGTTTTAAATCTTTCGGAAGTCGCAACTTCAGTTGGTTGCAGACAATTTGGCTTGCTGTCGTTTAACTGAGTTTGAGCCATAGTAGTAGATGCTGAATCGGTTATAGATGACAGGCGATAAATTAATCTGGAAAACAATCAATCAATTTTAGATTTTAGATTTTGGATTTTAGATTTTAGATCGAATTCGGTTAATTACTCATATCATGTCCGGTCGAGCGACCGCGATTTTTGTAGGGGCGGGTTCACAACAATACCTGCCAACAATCTCCAATCTCAAAAACCCGCCCCTACCGGGATATTATGGTTAATCGATCGCACATGATATCATCATAAAATTGTTGCCTCTCGCCGGCGCCAACCAAGCAAGAAAATGACTGGGGTATGCTCACAGAAATCAGTTTCTAGGTGTTAATCAGATTATCTTATTTAGCTGTTTTTACATATAGTGTCGGTTCCTATTTAAAGTTTGTTCGGAGCATCCCAATGATTGCTTTCACAGGAGTGCTCGCGCTTAGATGTAGGCTTGGCTGTGCAGTATGCTCGCACTCCTGTGAAAACGCTTTTTACAAAATCGGGATGCTCTTGCAGACAGTCGCCACACTAAGTAATTTTTTGCTCGACTATACAGTAAATTTACTTAAACCAAAGTTTAGCGTAATTATTGCAAAACTTAGATACGCTCGATCGACCTTTTCCCTGCTTCACCTTTTTTTCAATCCCACAACCGCCTGCCTGCTTTACCGCCCAGTCGCTGGTGAGTATCTCTGAGCAAAGTTGGGATGTCTAACTCTTCGGGACACCTGGGCAAACATTCGCCGCAATCGGTGCAGCGGTTGCCTTTGCTGCCCGGAAACCAGTGTCCGGCATTTTCAAACATGGCGTAGCGGTATTTGCCAAAGTCAGTCATGTCGCACCCGACAGCGAGATTGCGGAGTCGCAATACTTCGGGAATGTTGATGTTTTCCGGGCAAGGCAAACAGGCATAGCACTGGCTGCATTTGTCGGTTTTCAAACTGGCTGCAATAGCCGATTCTAGCCGATCGAACGCAGCGATTTCGGCGTTGGTGAGGGGAAAGTCGCGATCGCAATATTTCAGAGGTTGCTCTAATTGTGTCGGATTTGCAGCCCCCACACTTAGAGTCCCAATCTTAGTATCGCTCAGTAAAAACCGATAGTTCAACTCTAAAGGCGAGAAAGGCGAGCACAATTGTGCGAGAGTTTCCGGGGGCGTGTAGAGTTGCCCTCCTTTATCTGCCGGGGAAATGATGAAAACGCCCATATCTTTGTGTTTGGCGAGTTCAATTGCCGGGGCGTTGCGCTGAAAAAAATAGTAGTAATGCAGATTGACAAACTCAAATAAATCTGTATTGATTGCAGCCAAAATCAGATCCAGAGGCCCGTGAGTCGAAAAGCCGACGTGCCGAATGCGGCGATCGGCGAGGGCTTTGCGTACAGCTTCCATGCAGCCTGTGGGCGATCGCACCCAAGCCAAATGTTCCCAAGTATTCAAACCGTGAATTGCCAGACAGTCGATATAGTCTAAATTCAGGCGTTTGAGGGAGGCGTCGATGCAGCGTTCCATTGCAGCAGCATCCTCCGTCGGGGAAATTTTCGTAGTGACGTGGAAGCGCGATCGATCGACAGACAAACCAGCCGAGATGGCCGCACCGAGATATTCCTCGCTGCAACCGTAACCAGCCGCTGTTTCCAGGTGATTGATTCCCTGAGAAACAGCCTCTTGTACAGTCTGACAGGCAGTTTCCTCAGAAGCCAAATAGCGCATGGTTCCCAAGGAAAATACGGACAGGTGCAAGTTAGTTTTGCCAAACCGTCGATAGCGCATAAATGTTAGGAAGTTTCGCCCGGGCTAAAGCCGCTTCTCTTGATCAAATCCTCTGGACGGAGGTTTGATATAAATTCCCGGAAGGCCCGGCGTTCTGCTTCATCAGCATCTCGATCGACCGGTATGGAAGCATCGGCTACGACTTCTTCCATCACCCAGATGGGGCTATTCGTTCGCAGGGCTAGGGCGATCGCGTCGCTAGGTCGGGCATCGATCTCTTTTTTAACTTCTCCCTGACGGACGATCAGCACGGCATAGAACGTGTTATCTTGCAGCGAGTGAATAACTATACGCTCCAAGGTAAGATTCCAGGCTTCTAGAAAATTGACCATCAAATCGTGAGTTAAAGGTCGAGGAGGCTTGTGACCTTCCAGAGAACTAATAATAGCCTTTGCCTGCTCCTGACCGATATAAATAGGCAAAGCGCGTCGCTCAGTAGCGTCTCTCAATAGGACTATAGGACTGCGCGTGGCTGCATCTAAGGCAATTCCAGCGACTTTCATTTCAATCATTCGATCGGCCTCATAGAATTAAGAAACTGTAAGGCAGTAGAGAACTGGGACATAAAGATTACCTAAATCCAGTATGACTCGATCTTCGCCTGAATCTGCAACGAATCGGGCACTGTCGATTTGAGATGGGACATTGACTCTGGGGGGACAGGGGGAGGGCAAAAGCTCCTGCGTCTGGTTTTTGGCTGTGGTTTGATGTAAATAAGCGATCGACTAGGGAAAAATACTTATGTTTACAGGACTAATTCAATCTCTCGGAAAGCTGAAGTCGCTAGGCAACGATTATTTCCAAATTTCCTGCACCTCCAGCAACTCCTCTCAGATTTTACAAGATTTAGCCATTGGGGACAGCGTAGCCGTGGATGGAGTCTGTTTGACGGTAGTGGAAGTTCTACCGCAAGGTTTTGTCGCCGTCGCTTCCCCGGAAACCCTCCGCCGTACTACTTTGGGAGCATTCCCCGATGCTTGGGTCAACTTAGAAACCTCCCTGCGCGCCGGTAGCAAATTGGGGGGACATTTCGTGACGGGGCACGTAGATGCGATCGGCACTTTAACGACATCAACCCAAACCGCCAACGCTTGGGAGATGCGGTTTACTGCCCCACCAGCAGCAAATTCGGGATGGCAACGCCAAATCGCACCTTACATCGTTTCCAAGGGCAGTATCGCCGTCAACGGCATCAGCTTAACCGTGGCAGATTGCGATGCTGACGGTAATTGGTTTGAAGTTGCTGTCATTCCCCACAGTTTTGGTGAGACAAACCTCAGCTATTTGCAACCAGGAAGTTTAGTAAACTTAGAAGCAGATATTCTGGGCAAATATGTCGCCAAATTTCTCCGCAGCGGCTCAAAATCTCATCCCGAACCTTGGGAAGAAGACCCGGCCATTAACCATTTGGGAGGCATTACCCCAGAATTTTTAGCAGAACACGGATTTATTTAATCTTCGGGTGCGCACCGCGCACCTTACTCATATCTGAGATATTGCACCATTCTGAATAAGCCTTTTACGGGCGGTCTCTCCTGCCCATCCCAAAAGAAAACTCACTCTTCGCTTCACAGGCATCTTACCTGTTTTTGAGTTGTAGAATGCGTCAGCAGCGAATTATTATCTCAATAATTGACGGCTCAAAGCAGACGTACCCTACTAACTCTTACTTCTCTCTTTCCGCTCTCTGCGGTTAATTAGGGTTTGCTGAATAATCGATCGCCAACCAAGAGCAGGAGCGATCGATATATTCAAGCTCGATTTAATATAAGTCTTCTGTGTATTAATCCACTCCAAATATAATGCAAGATTATCTGCAACCCAAAAACAGGTGTTCTGTTTCCAAATAGACATAAAAAAACACAAAAAACCAGGCGCCACCAGGAAGTAAGGTTCATGACCAAAAAAGTAATTGCAATAACTGTACCAGATGTATTATCGAGTTTTGCCATCACTCGACTGAGACCGAATCTTCGTTTTCCTTGTCCAAACTTGCCCTCAATTGCATTTCTAATCCTCTCATCTTCTTTAGCTTGCCTCTTTTTTGATTTACTCACATTTGCTGGCGGTCTTCCTAAAGGCGGCCCACTAAGCCTAATTCCTTTTTCTTTACACCACGCTCGGTTTTCCCGATTTCGGTAAATGCGATCGGCATGAACAGACTCTGGATAATATCCCGTGAATCTATGATATGATTCTACCTGTGCTTTCAAGTCCCCTGATTCGTTAAAGTTATCCCAGCTCATTCTGTCTAAAAACACATATCCTTCAAAACAACTGGCTGATAGTTTGGCTCCAAACTCTACAGTTTTTCCTACTTTTCCTCTGACTATGGGACGAATATGGGGTTGACTTAAACTTACTATTCTATCCTCAATACTCTGTTTATTGTTGTCAAGTAACCACTGTTGTTGGGGAGTGACTTCGGTGAGGACTAGCAAGGTTTTATATTGCTTTTTATTCAGATTTTCTAGGCTCGCACCTAAATTGATTAGCTGTTCAATATGACCGAGGTTTCTTTTGATGTATTGGAGTTGTTTTTTAATTGCCTGGATTCTTTTGTTTTTGGTCTGCCGTCTTTGTTTGGCTACTGCTAAGTAGTCTTTTCTCGCTAGATTACGGTAGGTTCTTGGTTGTTTATGGATTTTTTCTTTGATTTGTTTATACAGAATATCTATGATTTTTTCTGTATGAACTCTGGCTCTGTTTAATATTCCTAGGTCGGTCGGATAGGTAATGTCGGCGGGAGCGCAGGTTGCATCTATGATTAGTTTACCGCTATTGGATGACTCATTTTTGCCGTCCGAATCCTTTTTTTTTTCGGGTTTAACTGGCGTGATTTCTCGCATTTTTTCGATCGTGCGTTCGTTCACTTTATTGATTAGGTTCGGACTGATTCGTTGCCGAAAGTGTACTAAGAGTGATGGGTCAAATGGTAGCTCATTGCTCTAGCTTGATTGACCGATAAAGTATTGCAGATAGGTGTTTTCACGGATCTGTTCGACTGTTTCCCGATCGCTAATCCCCAACTTTTCTTTGATAATTAATGCCCCCAATGCCATCCGAAATGATTTGGCTGGTGCCCCTTTTTCTGTGGGGAAGTTTTGAGCATATTCTGCTTCAAATTCAGACCACGGGATTATTTTGGCCATTTTTACCCAACGGTTGTCAGCAGACAACTTTCCTCCGAAAGGCAGTTCAAACTCGGATGGCGGGCTGGAGGCAAGCTCAGCTTTTTTGTACACGCTCGCAGGTGGTGATGCACGGGTTTTGAACTATTTTACCTGTTTATCTTGCACTTTATTCTCGATCGCGCGAGCGAAAACCCAGACCACGCAATATTTGCTCGGCTTATTCAGCAAACCCTAATTAATAAAACTCTGTTATTCAACAAAATTCTTTTTCTACCCAAACAATCCCGCCGCAGCAATTACCACCTGTGAAACTAAAAACAATGCAGCAATTAATAGCTTTTGAATGCCCGCTGCATCGAAGAATGGATCGGTTAGCAAATTCAAATAAAATAACCGCTGTTGTCGTTTCCCATTAGCCCCGAGTTTCGAGATAATTTGCTGAAACAAAAAAGCACTTCTACTATAGCAATCCTAAATCATTATCATGATTGTGATACAATTATATGCAATACTTGATTGTGACAATAAAAAATGAATAACTTACAACTGCCACAAAAAGACATGGAAAAAGAAATAGCTTTGTTAGAATCTTTCATTAAAAGCGATATCGATGCTGTGAGAACTAAAACGAGCAATAGCTGTAAAAATGGCGCTTTCAGGTAATATTTACCATGAAATTAGCCAGATTTTAGGTGTAAGTAATTTTTTTGTTGGTTATTGGAAAAAACAATTTAAAACCAAAGGCATCGCCGGAATCAAACTAGGACATAAAGGGTCAAAAGGGTATTTAACAGCTCGACA
>NZ_JAUBPO010000170.1:0-9751 GCF_036700785.1 Microcoleus sp. S28C3
AAATCCAAACTACCGAAAACTCCTAGAATACGGCTCTCTCAGAGCCTGACTCTCCCAAAATATGTCCGAACTGTTGCCTTGAGATAAATTGAAGTAAGCTTGGACTTGGGTCAAGATTTCTGCTTTGTTCAAAGAACAATTACAAATTTTATTAACATACGCCATTTGTTCATCCGTGAGTTTGGCAAGCGGACATCCCAAATAATCAGCGATCGCTCGTTTAGCAGCAAGGATTGTCGGAAAGGCGAATTCTTGAAAAGGATCGGGATCGGCAAAGGATTGCATAGGTAGCTCAAACGGGGCGCGGTTCTCTTCTTCCCCCTCAGAAGTGCCAACATTTTTCGGGAGGACTAATAACTTAGCCAGCGTTTCAATTCGCTCGGCCCGAAGTTGCGTCTTAGTTTTTTTCAAATGGCGGTAGCGATGGAGAGGAATGGGACCCCCAGCCGGAATATTCGTGCATCTCTTTAACCGTGCGGAAAGGTCGCTCTACCTTTCCTTTGGCACGGGCTGTCACCCTGAGTCCATCTTTGCCTTGAGGCAAGTGGGTGCAGACTTCCACTCCCAGATACCCCATAACTTTGTTAAAGACCAAACTGCGAGCAATGGGGCCGTTATCCATGTAGAGTTGTTTGGGAATGCCTTGAAATGGCAGTTCCGCATTGGACTTCGGGGACATCGCAGCAAACAGGAACCGCAAGGCCGCTTCTACATCTTCCCCGTAAACGCTGTGGTACTCCTGGTAAGCCACGCCACTGCGGTCGTCTACAACGCTGTAAAGCATCAATAGCGGATGTCCGCGACCGGGTTCTATCCAAGCAGGTGCTTTCAAGTGTTTGAGGTCTGAAGGGCTGAGGTCGAAGTGCCAGCAGTCGTTACTCAATTCGGCTTGGAAACGCACCGCCGGTGGTTGTCGCATCAGTCGCTCCCAATCATAGCCCCACTGTTTGAGGTAACGGTTAACGGTGGTGACTTTCAATAAACCCGATGGAACGAGTACGTGACCGTCAGGAGTGTGGATGCCGCGTTCTTCGAGAAGGCGGATGGCTTCCCCAGTCGAGAGGTGTCGTCTTTTGCGGTTGGATGTTCGCACCTTAATGGCAGCAATCACTTCGCAGTAGCGTTCTAAGGTCGCTTTCGGCACGACCCTTGGCTCCCCGCGATCAGCACGTGGTTTCAAAAATTCCCTTTTTGCAGTTTTGACCTCTGCTTTTTGCAGTTCGCTACAGATAATGATCAAATGATGAAAAATAAAAAAAGAGAGAAAAAATGCTATCACGGGGTAAAGACAAGATACGTATCTTGTCTTTACCCCTACTTGAAGGGTAACACTTCTCTTTACATAACTTTACATTGATGAACCAATTACAAAAGCTGAAACCTATATAGAGCAAAGGTTTGAGGTAGTTATTTTACCTTTTAGTATGTATCTCGGCTATACGCCAAATTGGACATTTGAGCCAAAATCGTTTTTACTATTTCTATGAGAGTCTAGAGTTGGGTTGTGTCGTTTTTGAAAATAACATTATCCACATTAGGCTCCCTCTTTAAAACATGTCCCTATTGAAAAAGGAGAATGTATGAAAAGGGTACTAATCTTGGGTAGCAGTCATGGGTTGGGTTGGGTTCTTGTAAAAATGTTTCACAGAGATGGATGGCTGGTTACTGGTGTTTCTAGATCTGGTCATCGAGAACAGTTAGAAGGGGTGGACAGTGTCGTCTGGGATTTAAGTGTTCTCAGCAAACTTGATGAATTTGTTGATAGCTTGCCGGGCTATGTTGATTTAGTCGTGTCATGCTTAGCTGTATATCAACACGAGGGTAGTCTTGAAGAGCAGGCTATTTACTCCTATAAGATTAATGCCTTGGCACCTTATTTGATTGTTACGAAGTTATTAAAAAGTAGATCGGCGGAAGATTCGTTGGCAACGGTAATGGTGAATTCGGATTCCATATTTCATCCCAATGACAAAAGCCCTTGGTATCCAAGCTCAAAAGCTGCTTTAAAGCATCTAACATCATCCTTGGCCGAACAAGCAAAGAATACCGCATCATATGTTTCGACAATGCTAATGGGTCCTTTGGACGATGAGAGAAAAGTTGAGCAATTGAATCGTGTGGCGGCGAAGAATTCGGCGAATTTTGAAGAAATAAAAAAGAGATTTTTGGAAAAATCAAATCCAGCAATATTGATTACGGATTTAATACCTTGTGAAACTGTTTATAGTGCCATAATCATGCTTTTTGAAATGGGTCATTCTGCAAACGGTGCCCTCATTCGAATTGATGGTGGATCAGCTGGTGCGCTAATTTAGACTTGAGTTATAAATATGATTGAGAAAGAAAATTTTCATACAAGTCAGAAAGAAGAGATACCTTCAGTCTTTATTGGAACAGGAACTTTTGGAACCAAATGGGGTCCCAGTTGGACTATGTCCAAGGAAGAGGCGTTTCAAATCATGGACTATGCATGTGAGAATAGTATCCTCGCTTTTGATTCGGCTAATGTTTACAACCAAGGTGAGAGTCAACGTTGGTTAGGTGATTATATTTCTTCCAGACGAAACCATAGTCGTGTTTATGTGTCTACGAAAGTTGGTTATAGATCTAAAACAGATGGTCTCGGAAATGGTGGGTTGTCGAAGCGTTCAATAATCTCATCCGCTGAAGATTGTTTAAAAGCACTAAGAGTTGAACAAATAGATCTTCTTTATCTTCATGTTTGGGATCGTATTACTCACATCGATGAAAGTTTGGAAGCAGTTGTGCAACTAGTAGAACGTGGAATTATCGGGGGATATGGTTTGTGCAATGTGCCAGCTTGGTATGCATCCGAAGCATGTGCTAAAGGACAATTTAATGCAGGGGTTCCTTTGAAGGCCGTACAGCTCAACTACAGTTTGGTAGAACGAGGAATTGAATCGGAATGGCCTTCATTTCTCGCAACTCATGATGTGAATCTTGTTGCATGGGGTGTTTTGAGCAATGGAATCTTGTCTGGTAAATACCGTATTGAAGGCAGTCAGAATAAAGTCACCGGTGATGGTAGGATTACGTCAAATTTTGTTACGGGTGATGTAAATATATTTTCGAAAAGAACATCAGATGTGCTAAAAGTTCTTCGTGACATTTCAATCAGTACTGGTTATGAAATGAGTGAGATAGCAATTGCGTGGGCAATAAGTAAAGGGTTTGTATCAAGTGTGGTTTTAGGCGTTAGCAGTTTAGGGCAGCTTAAGCGCAATTTAAAAGCGCTTTCTTTGAGGCTTGAAAAAGACGTGATAAATATATTGGACGAGAGTTATGGATATAAGGTTGAGTATCCATATACATTTTATGAGTTTGATGTTCAACAGTTGGTGCACGGAGAGACTATAGCCAGACGATTGGTGCGTGAAAATATATATGCGTTTGGAGGAAGTGAGATTAAATGACACTTAATAACAAGATAGAACAAAATATAAGCAGTTCACTCCCGATGAATATTGGAATTGTTGCACATGTGGATGCCGGTAAGACAAGCGTTTCGGAACGTTTATTGTATATGTCTGGTGTTATATCTCAAATAGGTAGAGTTGATTCTGGTAATACTCAGACCGATAGCATGCAACAGGAAAAGGAGAGAGGCATAACGATTAAGACCGCTGTTGCAGCTATGGAATTTAGAGGCAAGCGTTTTAACTTAATTGATACTCCGGGACACTCTGATTTCGCATCTGAAGTTCAGCGTTCGTTGTCAGTATTAGATATGGCCATTCTTGTTGTATCGGCTTGTGAAGGTGTTCAGTCTAGAACGCGCGTTTTGGCTCGCGCGTTAAAAGATATGGATATTCCATTTATAGTTTTTATCAATAAAGTGGATCGAAAAAATGCTAATCCTGACCGTGTTGTAAGGCAGTTACAAAGCGGCTTAATCAAAAATGGTTTCATGCTGTCTAGGGTTGACAATCCTGGAACTCAAGATGCTTCATCATGTGCGTTGAGCAATAAAGAGTTGGCACATGATGAAGATTTGGTGTTGCATTTACTTGAAGCTAATCCAAATCTAATTGCTAATGATGAGGAACTTGACAGCCTTGATATGTTAAAACATGTCTTCCAACAAACAGTTGCAAAAACAATATGTCCAGTCATTGCAGGATCGGCATTTAATGGGGCGGGGTTTGATGATTTGTTAAATATATTGATTGGCGTAAAGGAGGAACTTAAATTCGAAGATGGGGGTTTAGAGCCTTCTGGAACTGTGTTTAAGCTTTTGAGTGACGCAAAAGAACGTCGAACGGCTTTAATCCGGATGTGGTCGGGAACACTTTCACGCGGTCAATCTCTGCAGGTGTTATCGCAAGGAGAGGATGAGCCAAAAGAAGTCAAGTTGAGTGAAGTCAGTGTTTATAATCGTGGCACATTGGTGGAACCTGGTGATGCGCGCTCGGGGGACATAGCAAGCGTTGCTGCAAAAGCTCTTAAAATTGGTGATTCATTTGGCGCTGCTGCTCGAACGGCTAAAGTTTTTGAGCTGCCTCCACCCATGTTGGAAGCAGTGGTGTTTACAAGAGACGTGAAAGAAAAGCAAAAGTTGTATGAAGCTTTGCAAGAGATGAGCGACGAGGATCCATTCATAAATTTTTCACTAGATGAAAAAGGTGAAATGAGTATCAAATTCTATGGTGAGGTGCAGAAAGAGGTTATTCAGAAGTCTTTAGAAGACGACTACGGAGTTCGACAGGTTGCATTCAAGCCTTCGAAGGTTGTTTATGTTGAACGAGTCGTTGGAGTTGGGGCAGCATGTGAAGAAATTGGTTCCATGGAGCACATAAAAGAGCATGGAAACCCCGATTTCTGGGCAACTGTTGGATTGAGAGTGGAGAGGAATGCTGGTCTTGAGAATTCCTTTGATGGTGGTGACAACATTGGACGGTTACCGCTGTCTTTTTATCAAGCAGTATTCGAAACCATTTCCAGTGAACTTCGTGCCGGACCTTACGGTTGGCAGGTTCAGAGATGCAAGGTTATCTTTACTAGAGCTGGATATGCTAGTACGGTGAGTGCGGCTGGAGATTTTAGGTTGCTAACACCGCTGGTTTTGGCCAAGGCGCTAGAGGAAGCAAAAACGGTAGTTTGTGAACCAATAAACAAATTTGAGATAACGGGTATTACAACAGATAACTTAAGTACAATTCAATCGGAACTCCATCGTTACAAAGGTGTTATTACCAATTTTGAACAAATTGGAGATGAATATATTCTCATGGGTGAAATACCGGTTGTAACAACGGACAATTTCGCATTGGCGTTACCAGAGCTAACCAGCGGCATGGGTTCCATGTCGGCAATGTTCGAGCGGTATAAAGAATTGACGGAATCAGACTTCCCGATCAGGCCGAGAGATGGCGCTAATCCCTACAACAGGTCTGAATACATGAAATGGGTTAAGTCTGCGACTAGAGACGAGATGAATGCCGAAAGAAAGAAAGCAGCTAATCAAAAAGCAAAAGTAAGAGGTCCAAAATCTAAGGATAAGGCTTTCGGTGGTGCTGGCGGAGATGTAATCCTTTAGCTATTTCTCTTGAGAATGTTTGCTATCATTTTTTCCACTAGATTTTCATTTAAGTGATTCAGCATGTGCTTCAAGACTTTCGAGCATAGTGCATTTGTTTGATTTTTTTCCTGTTCGGTTAGCCAGGGGTGCAATAGTGGTATTGGTTGATAACCTTCACCAGCAACTTTTGCAGCCTCAGCAAGTTGAAGAATGAGGCTGTGGAATGGTATCGCAGGGCAAACTAGAGAAATACTAAGCGAAGGGGAGTTCGAGTGTCCATCGTGTATCCAATTTAAAGGAATGTAGAGCAAATCGCCTGGATTTAGAACAAAATTCACCGTCTCGCAGTTTTTGGGAAAATAGAAATCGCCTGATTGATTTCGCAACAACATTCTCTTTGCTTTTAGTTCATTGGGAATGTATTTTTCAGAAGCAAGTTGCCAATGCTTGATGCCTTGTTGTTGTAGCACAAAGTTGTCACTATGGTCGAAGTGTGTGCCTATTCCCGCGTTGGTTGGTTTGTCTGTTTGTATTGCATCGAACCAACTGACTGGGAAATTGAATTTTGATCGTAGTAGTGCGGCTTGCTCGCCGAGGTATGCGTCGTGTTCTGAGATCCTTTCTATGAAAGACACCACTCCCTTGTGTTCGAAGAGGTTATCTTTTGATTGACTCATACTTTTTTTTACTTGTTCAAACCATTCGTAGTCATGAGTCTTTTCTAGAAAGAATTTCGCACCTTGGGGAACGAACAACGGTTTAGTGCGCCAAAATTCTTTGAAAAAACGCTCGGTGTCAAATTTTGGCATCGTAAGGTCTGGTAAATTCATATTGTGTTAATTATACTATATTCGTTTTTCATTTTATTAAATCGCTATGATTAGAAAGGCATGGTGTCCGCTCAGCATTCAATTTGATCAGTCGGCTGTTGCTGTCGATTTATTGGAAATAGATCATAGAGAATGGGCACCTCAAGCTGAGGCTGGTGTTGATCAAATCATCCGCCCTTATGGCGTAAATATAGGGTTCGTGTCACCAAGTGCAGCCTGTGGCTGAAATACTTGATCTATATGGATTCTAGCCTCAAAGCCACCTTCGACGCGGCGCCCCAATTTTTAGCTCAATTCATAAGTTTTCTAAATATATCTTGGTCAAGGTATTTGACAAAGAACTTAAAATATGTATCGTTAATTAATTTCTGAGAAAGCAACAATCTTTTGGCGTACACTAACGTGAGGATTCAGTCGCTATTTCAGGAGATGAATGGTCAAACCCAATTGGGATACAGATGAACTAATTGAAAATTGGACGTAAGGATTCAGGTCTAAAAACTTGCGGCTCCAACGCTTGTCTGGCAAGGGTTTTAGGGCAAAATAAGGGTTTTTGTCTTTCGTGGTTAATTGTCAATAAACGAGGAAAAGTGACAGTTTTTCGTGGTTTATTGAGAATAGAGATTGATTTAGTATCAAGCTCCATATCTAAAGTCTTTGCCCAGCAAGGAGTTCAGTGACCTGAATCCTTACGAAATTACTTATCAATTAAGGCTCAAAAATGGGTCATTTTTACTAAACTTTACAAGGCTGCACCTGGTGACACGAACCCTATATTTACGCCGACTAACTCGCTTGATATAGAAGGGGAACTTCAGGGTTCTTTTTGGGTGGATGAGATGACATATGAGCCTTTTCTGACTTTGCCAAGTGGAATCACCGCCAAATTGCGACCTTTAGGAGGAAATGATTACCGTATCGGTTTTATGCCAGAAGAGTCTATGGTTCGTATTCTTGAGGATACGATTGAAATCGTACGAAGAGTTGGCGATCATTTAGAAGTCTATTCATGCACTTTGAAAGAGACATCTGGTAAAATTACACATTGAGGCTAACTTTGCATGAATCAATTATACAACTCAGATTATACAGATCCACTTATTGTTCAGCTTTATGACTTACTTAACCCATTTTCGAAAGATTCACAATTCTACCTTGAACTAGCATCCAACCCATCCGTTTCAACAGTCTTAGATATAGGTTGTGGTACAGGAGTAATCGCTATTGAAATCTCTAAAAAACAAAAAAAAGTTGTAGGTATCGATCCATCAGAAGCAATGATAAATATTGCTAAAAGCAAGTACTCTAGCAAAAACCTTCAATGGGTTGTGGGTGACATATCTAATACACCTTTGTACAAATTTGATTGTATATTTATGGCAGGACATGCTTCGCAAGTATTTCTAACAGAAACCATGTGGACTTCGGTTTTGATGCACTCTTATTTTTCTTTAAATCCAGGGGGAATATTAGCATTTGAAACCTTAAATCCTATTTTAAAACCATGGGAGCAATGGAAACCAAGTTTCTCTAAACGGACAATATTCCATCAACACCTAGGTCAAGTCGATGTGTGGTATGATATAATTAGCTTTAAAGAAAAAGTAGCCTATTACAACACGTATTACGATTTCAAAACAAACAATAGATTAATTACTACTAAAGGGGCTAAAATATTTCGAGAAAAAGAAGAGATAATTTCGAACTTATCGAAGATTGGCTTTAGAATTAAGGTAATATACGGTAATTGGGATCTTAGCTTAGACACGAAAGAAGGAAAAGAACTAATTTTCATAGCCACAAAATAGAAATCCGTCTTCTACATCTTGTTTGAATTCTTTTATAGCGTTTCTCAGACTCATGAGGTACAGTGACGGCGATCGCCAATTTTCCCTGACTATTAACTCCGTAATTATAAATTCCAGAAATAAGACTTAATCGAAGATTTAATCGTTTTCTTCGGTTTCGATATCGTGAGGATAATAATCTAATTATGCAAGAGGTCTTTTAATGATAGTTTAGCATAACAAGTCCTGTAGAACTAAAATGTCCTAAAAAAAGTAAAATTTGGTCGCTAAAGATATAAAATGAGGTAATCTACTATTATAGTACATAATTAATTTGCAAGAGGTCTAATGAGTCATAACTTTAGGTTGGTTGGGATTGTATTGTCAATTCAGGCTAATTATTACTGGGTTCAACTACAAAGTCCTCAATCCATAAATCTACTTTGTACTTGCCGTGCTCTTTTAAAGAAACTAGGTCATCGAGTAATGGTAGGAGATCAAGTAGAAGTTGAAGAAGTAGATTGGATTGAATATACGGCAGTAATCAGTAAACTTTTCCCCCGTTATTCTGAACTCAGCCGCCCTGCTATTGCTAATATCGATCAGATTTTGCTAATGTTTGCTCTAGCAGAACCTGTTCTCGACCCTTATCAACTCAGCAGTTTCTTGGTTAAAGCTGAATCTATTGGTGTGGAAGTCTCGCTTTGTTTGAATAAATGTGATCTGCTTGAAGTCACAGAACAACAGCAGTGGTTAATTCGCTTAAAGCGGTGGGGTTATAATCCGTTTCTTTTAAGTTTACGTAATGGAAAGGGTTTAGAAGATTTAACTCAATGCTTGCATAGCCGAACTACTGTGTTAGCAGGGCCATCAGGAGTAGGAAAGTCTAGTTTAATCAACTATCTTATTCCCAAGAGTCATCAAAGGATCAATTCAGTGTCTGGAAAACTAGCCCGAGGTCGTCATACGACTCGCCATGTGGAGCTCTTCAAGCTACCTACATCAGGACTAATTGCAGATACCCCTGGATTTAATCGACCCGATTTGACTTGTTTGCCTGCGAATTTAGCAAGCTATTTTCTTGAAACTCGCCAATATTTAGCTGATGGAGAGTGTCAATTTAGAAATTGTTTACACCGTGAAGAACCAAACTGCGTTGTGCGTGGTAATTGGGAGCGCTATAAGCATTATCTAACACTATTACAATCCGCTTTGGAATATCAGCATCAACAATCTCAAAGAAAGGCTTTACGAATTAACACTAAAGGCGTTTTGGTAGCAAGTGATACTGATACTGTTGGCAAACTTAACAAAAGGAAGAATATCAGAAAGCATCAGTAGAAGTGAGAGAAGCCAAAAAAGAATTAAGAAGAAAAAAAATCAACCCTTCCCTAGTATTACATGGAAGGGGGTTGACTGATATGGCTGACGGGGTGACAACCCCGTTGAAAGTATGCTGTACAAGGACTTGAGGGGAGGTATACTCTAGTAGGGGCGAACGGCTGTTCGCCCCTACAGAAGGAATGAAAAATAAATAACTTAATGAATTACTCAGGTTGAGGTACGGCTCGATAATTCCATTTGGGCAAATATTC
>NZ_JAUBPO010000171.1:0-9635 GCF_036700785.1 Microcoleus sp. S28C3
TTGAGCCAACATTCTCATGAAACTACTGCTCGATCGAACCCTCGATCGATTTATGAATGATTTGCGATCGCTATAGAGGCTCAAAACCTTTGCACCTTGGTTGTTCGTCTCTGGCTAAATTTGGGAATTCACCAATAAACCTACTATTTTTCAAGCTGTGTAGCCTCGTTTTTCCACTGCGTACACTTTTTCAGCAAGCCCTAAGTAGAAATTATTGACAAACGTCTTCAGATGAAACCCTTGCATGACTAGGCTTTCAGAGATAGCGTGAAAAGTAAGGACAACATCCGTTGCACCAAAAAGTCGCGCCACTCCGTTCTTAGATTGAACCCGATCGCCTTTGACCAGTTTGTTTGGTTTAAAATATAATAAAGTTTTTCCTGAATCATGAGAAAATAAATTTTACTGGCATATCTATAGGGGAACATCCATCATGGCAAGAAGTAGTAGCGGATTTTGGAGCGATTTCTGGAAGTTTTTAGTTCAGGGAAATGTCCTTGAACTGGCAGTTGCCGTCATCATTGGTGGAGCCTTTGGAAAAATCATTGATTCTTTAGTCAAAGATATTATTACTCCCATTCTTCTTAATCCTGCTTTAACGGCTGCGGGAGCTAAAGACCTGGAAAGTTGGGCACCAGGAGGTATAAAATGGGGTGTTTTCCTGGCATCTGTAATTAGTTTTGTGATTATCGCCTTTGTTATTTTTCTATTACTCCGAAGCGTAGAATCTGCAAAAAAAAGATTAATTCGTCGGCAAGCAGCAGAAGCAGAAGCAGAAGTTGCACTTGTTGATGCTGCTACTCTCAACCAGGAAAAGATGACAGAAGTTTTAGAACGCTTAGCAAAAGCATTGGAATCGCGTGGTATTTAGAGCCTACGTAAGTAACCAAACGAAATTAATTAGATAAAGACTCTTTATGTTGTAAGGCTTTCAGGGGATTTTTTGTGTGATTAATTTTGTACAACTACTTAATACTTGATTTTTAGGGGATGCAGGCAAAAGTTTAGGCTGTTATCTCCTTTTTTGCACGCTCACACTAAAGATATTTCAAAAGCCTTCTTTGCGATTTCGTAACCGGCATCCTGAATCCAAAGTTTGGTGGTGATAAACAGTATTTTTCATAATTTTTCTTTTACGTGTTTCCGAATTGCGTGCTTTTTTAACGCTGAGAAATTACACGTTATTAACGTTCAATTTGGAGATGCTTTCTTTATTATCGAGGGTATGGCTGTAGGCATAGTTCAGGCCTGTAGAACCCATTTGACATCTATTCCAGACTTATTACCACAACTAGGTTTGGGGCGAATCAGTAGAATCCTAAATTTAGGCTAGAATAGTTGCCCTGTAAGGATTTTACAAAAGATGTCAAATGGGTTCTATAATAATAAAAATCCTTTTTGCAATACTGAGATGTTCCCGACTGAAGTCCTGACTACGAACCTCAGAGTAAGGTTTGTAGTCAGGACTTTAGTCCTAATTAAAGTGTCAAAGATTGAGGATTTGTCTCGATCAATTTCGCTAAATCTTGCAAGAAAGACGCCGCATCAGCACCGTAAATCACTCGGTGATCGCAAGTAATATTCACCTGCATTTGGCGCTTCACTCCCATCAAGCCTTCCTCGTTTGCCACTACTTGCGGCCGCGAAGAGCCGATCGCCAAAATCGAGCCTTGATTCGGCGGCAAAATAGCGTCAAACTTGTCTACTCCAAACATTCCCAAATTGGAAAGAGTGAAAGTACCCGTGCTGTATTCATCAGGCTTCAACTGCTTGGTGCGGGCGCGATCGACTAAATCCTTCCAAGTGCGCGAGAGCGAATAAATATCGAGGCGATCGGCATTTTGCAGCACCGGCGTAATCAAACCGCCGCCGTCCATCGCCACCGCTACCGCCACATTAATATCAGCGCGGTATTGAATTCCCGACTCCACATAACAAGCATTCAGCAGAGGATGTTTTTGTAAAGTTACTGCTACTGCTTTCGCCAGCATAGCCGTCATCGTGACACCTTTCGACTTAATTTGTTTGTAGAGTTTGTCCAGATTATCAGTAGTAATTGTGTAACCCACGCGGAAAGACGGCACGCTCAAACTTGCTTCCATATTCCGCACCACCGCATTTTGCAGCGCGTTCATCGGTACTCTTTGGCCGGAAAGTGCCACCGCCGGGACTGGTGCGGGTGCGGGTTTGGCTGCTGCGGGGGCGGGTGCGGGTGCGGGTGCTGTGGGTGCTGCGGGTGCGGGTGCTGCGGGGACTGTTACCGGTTGCTGAACCGGAGCGGGTTGGGCTTTCCCGGCTGCTGCTTCCACATCCTCTGCGACAATCCGGCCGTTGGGCCCGCTGCCTTTGATAGAATTCAAATCTACTTTAAATTCTTTAGCTAACTTGCGAGCGCGGGGAGAAACGACGCTGCGGCCGTTTTGGCGGCTGACATTTTGCTGCAAACCTGCTGACGATGTAGCTGCGCTGACAGGAGCGGGGCTGGGAGCGGGGGCTGCTGCTGCGGTTGGGGCGGGGGTTCCTTGCTGCTGAGCGGTGGCGATTTCAGCTTCTGTTTCTGCTACCAGGGCGATTGCCGCTCCCACCGGAGCAACTTCGCCCGCTGGTACGATAATTATTGCTAAATAACCTTCGTAGAAAGACTCCACGTCCATGTCGGCTTTGTCGGATTCAACAACCACCACCGTTTCACCTTTTTCTACTTTGTCTCCGGCGGATTTGACCCAGGAAACAATTTTGCCCTCTGTCATGGTAGAGCTCAGGGCTGGCATGAAAACTTCGCGAATCATCTGTAAAAAGTCCTTTTGAGTTGGTAATAGGTAATCGGTATTTGGCAATTGATAATTGGCGATCGGCCACCGGCAATACTTATTATTATGCCAGTCTCTCGCATTCTTGATGTGTGACTGTTGACTGAAAATCAATTGCCAATTACCGATCGCCAATTACCACTTACCAATTTCTAAATATCACCTCGAATTTCTTCGACTATGCCGTCGCGGAGGAGAACTTCTACTTGCATTTTTTGAATCAAGTTTTCTCCCAGCCCGACAGTGAACGTGCCGTCAATTTGACCTTGACTCACTTCTTGTTCGAGGTCTAGCACCTGCACTTGCTGAAGCTGTTGCAGGTTTTGGTTTTTCTGTTCTAGCAGTTCGCTTTTTCTTTGATTCACCTGCACTTGAATGTTTTCTATTTGCTGCATTACTTGCGGGCCTGGGGGGTGCAGGTTTTGCTTTTGGATTTCTGAAACCATCCGCTGCCCTTGCATTTCTAACTGTTGTAGCTGAGAGTCTATTTGGTTGATTTGGGCTTGGAGTTGCTGTTGAGCTTCTTCTTTCCAGCGGGGAGTAACGACGACTTTAACGTTAATCGATCGCTTCAAGAGTAATTGTGGTTCCATAAAGTTGTTGATTGTCAGTTGGGAATTAGAAATTAGACATTAGTCATTAGTCATCAGTCATTAGTTGGTAAATATTTCCTAATGGCTGAGGACTGAGGACTCGGACTCGGGACTCGGGTGTTGGGATAATTTTTTCTTTTCCATTCCCCAAGTCCTGCGAATATTTCAAAACATTCCGTCAATCATATCGCGGTAGTGTTCCGTCACAACCGGGCGCTTAATTTTCAGGGTCTGGGTCAACATTCCATTTTCCATCGAAAATTGCTCCCGAATCAACCGGAACGGGCCAATCCGATCGTCCGCGCGGTATCCGGGGCGATTTTGCACCTCTCGGTTCAATTCTTTGCGGAATAAATCTTGAATTGTCTTGCTATTCCAGTCAATTTCGTGTAATGGGGGATTCTGAGTTTCTGCCCATTTCTGCACGGCTTCTTGATTGGGGACAATTAAGGCGCCGAGGGATTTCTGGTCTTGACCTACTAGCATAATTTGGTCGATGTAGGGGCTGCGGAGGCAGGCGTCTTCTATGGGCTGGGGTTCGATGTTTTCGCCGTTGCTGAGGACGATCGTATCTTTAGCCCGCCCGGTCAAGATTAAGTCGTTTCCCGGTGTCAGCCAGCCCAAATCGCCGGTGTCGAACCAGCCTTCGGGGTCTATGGCTTTGGCGGTAGCTTGGGGATTGAGATAATAACCTGCCATGATTTGCGGCCCGCGGCCCAATACCAAACCGCGCTGGCCTGTGGGCAGTTGCTGTCTGGTTTCTGGGTCTACTATTTTAATTTCCGTATGGGCGATCGGCTGTCCTGCGGAACCTTTAAGATTGTGCCAAGGGCGGCGGACGGTTAAAACCGGCGATGTTTCGGTTAAACCGTATCCCACCAACAAGCCGATATTCGCTATTTCAAAGAAATTGTCTATATGCGCCGCCAAAGAACCGCCGCCGCTAATTGCCCACTTAAAACTTCCTCCGGTAGCTTCCCGGACTTTTTGGTAAACCAGTTTTTCGGCGAGGGCGTGTACGGGCGACAACAGAATGCTTTTGGTGCGGGCGATTAGTTTTTCGGAAGCAGAAGCCGGTTTCAAACTGAGAGTTAATCCTTGGAAAATGCGGCGGTTCTCTATGTATTGCTGGCTGGCAGATAACAGGAAATTAACCAATTTTTGTTTGTTAGGTGGCTGTTCCCGAAATTGCTTTTGTACTGCCTCGTAAATCGATTCCCAGATGCGCGGAACGCTGACCATGTACTGGGGTTTGTAAGTTTTAAAGTCTTGTTTGAAATAGCGAATATTGGTGTAAATTTGCGTGCATCCCTGGGAAAGCAGGAAGTATTCGACGCTGCGTTCGTAGGCGTGCCAACTCGGCAGAATGCTGAGGACGCCCTCGCCGGCTTCGGGCTGGAGAATTGTGCCCAAGGTGGTGAGTTGGTGCAGCAGGTTGCCGTGAGTCAGCATGACGCCTTTGGGTTTGCCGGTGGTGCCGCTGGTGTAGAGGAGGGTGGCGAGGGTTTGAGGCTTGTGGTTGGAAGGTTTGAGGGGACGGTTGGCCCCTGTGGTCATCACTTGGGAAAATTTGACTGTGCTTAGGGTTTGGCTGGTTTCCGGTTCTTCGTCGGAGAGGAGGACGATGAGTTGAATGGGTAAATCGGGGAGGCGGTGTTGCAGTTTTTTCAGTAATGCAAGGTTTTCGAGTACCAAGGCGGTGCTGCCGCTGTCTTGGATGATGTACAGGAGTTCTTCGGGGTCGGCGGTGGCGCCTCGAACAACGTTGGCGGCCCCGGCCATCATGATACCTTGGTCGGCTATCAGCCAGCGGGGGCTGTTGTCTGCGAAGAGGGCGACTCGGGGAGGGACTGCTTCTTCGGGATTGGCTTCAATGCCGAGGGCTTGGAGGCCGGCGGCGAATTGCTGGATTTGTTGGTAAAGGTCGGTGTAGGTTAGCTTAATTTCCGGCTTGGTGTGGGGATCGTGGAGGGCGACGGTTTGAGGTAATCGCTGTTTGACGATCGCCCAAATTTCGGGTATCGATCGAATGGAAGTGTAATCGATGAGCTGGCTGAGGTTAGCGCGTTCAATGTCGCTCATTTGAGAGTGGGCGTCAGGTGCGGGGCGGTTCATAGTTATTTTGCTCAGTTGTGCGCGATCGAAGTATTTGGTGTGAATTTAGCATCTCTACCTTTCTGCATAATAGCCTTCTGCATAATAGCCTTCTGCATAAAGAAAGAGAATTTGACGATTTTTCCGCAGGGAATTGCTTCTTGCTTCTTCCTTCTTCCTGACATCCGTTACATCCGTGACATCCGTTGCACAATTCGTTGCCGAACTTCCTTCTTCGATGGGACTTCTTGCGGATCTCCGTTACATCGGTTAAATCCCGTAGACTGCTTCGTTGCCGAACTTTCTTCTGTTTTAGTAAAAAACCCGGTTTCTGCGTCGGCTGCAAAGTTGGTGCGTCCGCCAGCGGTGGGTTCCCTGAATCGAGACTCCAACTTCTTTGTTTAAATCCCGCTAAATACCCAGGCTCAATTCTCAATTAGTTTCTCGAATTCCTGCTACAAATTAGCATTATTTCTTTACGTTAATCCTTCTAGAACGCACAGATTATCGAGAATTGAACGTTTTTAATATTTAATTAAGCTGTCTGCGTGTATTTACGGTTACAATTACAAGCTGTGTTCGCTTATCTTTACAGAATCTTCACAATTATGCGCGAAAATACCGCTTAATTATAAAGATTCTGTAAAGATGACCGTTAAACTGTAGTCATTCTAGCTATTTTGTACGCTATGATTGGAGCCAGAAAAACCACACTTACGTAATAACCGTACTCTACTAAAAAAACCCCTAATTCCGACATTTTAAAACTTGTCAAAAAATGTTTGAAATAAAAGGTTTTGGCCCCAGGACTCCAACAGCATTTTTGAGCCAGCTAGGTAACACTAAAAAAATTTTGAACCGAACCTAGTTAGTTGTCGGTCAAGAAAGTTGACAGAAAATTTTAACAGGGGAATCTATGAAAAACAGTTTAGGGATACCGAATTACTTCGCTCATTCCCAAGCGTCATCACCGACTGTTCAAGCTCTTCAAAAACTATTGGAGGAAATCGGTGCAGAACAGACATTAATTGCAAAATTTAATACAGCCTGTGAAATTTGCGAGTTTCAGCTCGGAGATGAAATTACCCAATATCAAACCGCAGATAATACCAACAATTTACTTGAACAAAAAGAAAACGATAGCAATTTTTATTTAGTTTGCGAGGGAAGAGTCAGGCTGCTAGCATTAGAAGCCTCTCAACAGCAGGAAATTTCGGCGGTGGTACTGGAACTCGGAGCAATATTTGGGACAGAAAAGCTATTTATTGAAACCGGACTGCCTTACAGGGCTATTGCGGCCGGTACTTGCCAAATTGCTCGAATTGCAGCAAGCAAATTGCAGCTTATTTTAGAGGAATTCCCCCAACTGCAACAGCACTTGCAGCAAGAATTCCAACATATCCAGCGGTTAATATTTTTCAAGACACAAACAGATTTGCGATCGCTCGCTCCCCACCAACAACAGCTTCTGTGGCCTCACTTACTTCCTTACATAGAAGAAAGCCGAATTCCTGCCGGAGTTTCCCTCGTTGAGCACTGCCAAAAATTTACCAATCATTTTTGGCTCTGCAGCGGTCAAATTCAAGGTGAAGCACCGCCAATTATTGGTAGTAGCTGGGGGCATTCAGAGCTGCGGAGCGACTGGAAAGCCGCAACAAACCTGCTAATTTACCAGCTTAGCGCCGAACAGTGGGAAATCGCCAAAGCCACAGTTAGTTCCGAAAGCAATTCCCGCCCTAAAATCATCCGCAAACCTCCGATTTTAAGCTTAGTAACGCTGCCAAAAGATGCCAGCTCCACCTCAAAAACCGAGCAGTCAAAATTAACAGATGTCGAGCAGCAAAAAGCTGTAGGCGGAATCATCAGATTCCCAAAACCCAAGCAGCGCAGATGGTTAAGCAGCGGGCACCCATTCATTCAACAACAGAGTGCCGCAGATTGCGGAGCAACCTGCTTAGCCATGATTAGCGAATATTGGGGTAAGAAATTCAGCCTGAATTACTTGCGCGAATTGGCAGAAATCGGTCGCAGCGGCGCCTCGCTCAAGAGTCTGGCAAAAGCAGCGGAAAGGATGGGATTTCAAACCCGTCCCGTGCGAGCTTCTTTAACTCCGCTGCGCAATCAAAATCCCTGGATCGCTCACTGGCAAGGCAATCACTACGTTGCAGTTTACCGCTTTAAAAATCAACAGGTTTTAGTTGCCGATCCGGCGGCAGGGAAGCGGTGGATGAGCATTAAAGCTTTTACCGAAAATTGGACTGGGTACGCCCTACTTTTAGACCCGACAGCGGAGCTGTATCGCAATCACAGTGACGAACATAAAGGCATCAAAATTCAAAATTTTGTCGGCATAGTCTGGCCCTACCGCGGTGCGATCGCCCAAATTTTGATTCTTTCCTTGTTAATCCAAATATTTGGGTTAGTTACTCCCCTATTTACCCAAGTAATTTTAGACCAAGTGGTTGTCAGCAAAAGCGTAGTAACGCTGCACGTTTTTGCGATCGGGCTGCTGCTGTTTAGTGTTTGGCGATCGCTGTTGGGGGCAACGCGACAATATTTGCTGGATTATTTGTCGAACCGCATTGACCTGACTTTAATTAGCGGCTTTATCAGCCACACTCTCAGTTTGCCGATCAAGTTTTTTGAATCTCGTCAGGTAGGCGATATCTTGACGCGGGTTCAGGAAAATCAAAAAATTCAGGCGTTTTTGACTCGCCAAGCTATTACGGCTTGGTTGGATGCTTTGATGGCTGTAGTTTACATCGGACTGATGGTTTACTATAACTGGCGTCTGGCTTTGTTGGTGCTGGCGTTGATTCCGCCGATCGTGATTTTGACTTTAGTGGCAACTCCCTTTCTGCGAAAAGTGTCGCGGGAGGTTTTTACCGAAAGTGCTAAGCAAAATTCATCTTTGGTGGAAATGATTACTGGGGTGGCGACGGTTAAGGCAACTGCTGCTGAGCGAGAAATGCGCTGGCGCTGGGAAGACCAATTAACCTGCATGATTAATGCTAAATGTCGCGGGCAGAAGTTGGCTAATTCTTTGCAGGTGATCGGGGGTGGGATTAATACTTTGGGGAGTACGGCTTTGCTGTGGTATGGGGCAATGCTGGTGATTCAAGATGATTTGACGATCGGTCAATTTGTTGCTTTTAATATGATGATTGGGAGCGTCATTTCTCCTGTGCTTTCAGTCGTGGGACTTTGGGATGAGTTTCAAGAAGTGCTGGTTTCGATCGAGCGTTTGGATGATGTATTCTCGGCCCAACCTGAAGAAAGCCCTTACAAGCCAATGTTGGTGCTGCCTCGCATTCAGGGAAACGTCAAGTTTGACAATGTTTCTTTCCGCTATGCTCAGGATGAGGAACGCAATACGCTGCAAAATCTTTCCTTTGAGGTGCAAGCTGGAGAAACTGTGGCAATTGTCGGCCGCAGCGGTTCCGGTAAGAGCACTTTGGTAAAGCTGCTGCAAGGTTTCTATTATCCAGAAAAAGGGCGGCTGACAATTGACGGCCACGATATTCGGCACATTTCTTTGCAGTCGCTGCGAGTTCAGTTGGGTGTTGTTCCTCAAGATTGTTTCTTGTTTTCGGGAACGATTTTGGAAAATATTACGCTGTATAAAAACGGAAACGATGCTGCTTCTGCAAGCTTGGAAGAGGCGATAGAAGTGGCGAAGCTAGCAGAAGCTCACGCTTTTATTCAAGATATGCCGCTGGGTTATCAAACTCCTGTGGGGGAAAGGGGAACAAGTTTGTCTGGGGGCCAGCGACAACGAATTGCGATCGCCCGCGCTCTTTTGGGCGATCCCCGAATTTTGATTTTGGACGAAGCAACTTCTTCCCTGGATACGGAGTCTGAGCGCAGGTTCCAGCAAAATCTCGCCCGCATTAGTCGCGATCGCACTGCGTTTATTATCGCTCATCGGTTGTCTACGGTGCGTAATGCCGATCGAATTTTAGTTCTAGACAAAGGCATTTTAGCCGAACAAGGCAACCACGACGAATTGATGGCTGAACGCGGACTTTACTATCACCTCGCTCAGCAACAACTCGATATTTAACAACAGTTCGGACATATTTTGGGAGAGTCAGGCTCTGAGAGAGCCGTATTCTAGGAGTTTTCGGTAGTTTGGATT
>NZ_JAUBPO010000172.1:0-9600 GCF_036700785.1 Microcoleus sp. S28C3
GAATATTTGCCAAAATGGAATTACCGTGCTGTTCCGACAATTGAGTAGATAGTGAAGTTATTAAATTTTCATTCCTATTGTAATTAAGGAAAATCTAATTTGCGCGATCGCTCAATTGCAGATTGAGCTTTTGTTGATAGCGACAGGTTTCAAGCTGCCGCTAAAATCAGTATCTGACGTGATGCAGGATTAATTATTAATTGGCGAATCCAAAATTCACCAACTCCAAACTTAAAACTACTTTAAGCTTGAGTATTTTTAATTAAAGCCAATTCAATTTTGTCATCCGCATTTTGACTCACTTGTGCGCGCAAACCTGGCCCAAAAAAAGTAGCTATTTTGTCTTGCTTTTCTTCCCAGAGGTCGATCGGCATTAACGGCGAATAAAACTCTAAAATTAACCCATAAGCACCATCCACATCAACTTCCCGCAACCCTTGCAGGAGGGGCCGTTCCTCGTCTGTTGGGGCCAAGCCCAGACGCTCCAAAGCATCATCTAAGTGCGCGGGTTGGCCGTAGCGAAATCGGGTGATATCTTTGCGGACTTGGTTTTGAGTATCTGTGGCCTGACTTTCTCGCAGGAGAAGAACTTCGGGAGAAGTCGGTTCAGTGAACTCCACCGGTTCGAGTTCGGCGGCTTTCAGCGCCAAACCTCCCAGCAACAGTGGAATGCCATAAAAAAAACCGGCTAGGTTCAGGGTAGGTTGGTCTGTGAAGTAGGCTGTGAACCCGACTGCTGCTATAATACCGCCCACAACTAAGGCTAGGTTTGCTAAAGAAATTTTACGTAACATATTAGTGAGGTAGTTAGCTGGAATCAACAATATACTTTAATTATTATCTGTCAAAAAGTCTTGAATAAATTTAGTTTTTTTGCCAAAAGACCTGCAAAAACTGCTAGCATCTATGAGCGCGGGAACGGTGTGCATCCACAGTCTTGTCTCTAGCTTCAGAAGCTTATCCAGCCGGACTCGCCCCGGCGCGCCATCGGTAAATATCCGTGTTAATTGCGCGGCGTTGGTTTTAGAAGGCAATCGAGATCGGCAGTATCATCAAAGTATACAGAGTGGCGATCGCGATCGACACTCTTGCCCTTTCAACCATTTTTCGGACATGATTAAAGACGAAGACAAACAAACTGCTGGAGCAAACAAGTCGGTTCTGGAGCAGATTAACTCGCTCAAACGCGAAGATGAAAGGCTTTATAATATCTTAGCGATCGATGTCTGGGCCCTAGCCAAGACAATGGATGAATATCAACCGGGATTTTGGGCTGCTTTTATGAAAAACCGGGAGAAGGCCTTGAAACGATTTTTAGCTGGAATGATGAAAAATAAACCCGCAGATACCAAACGTCCGCCTTTTTTGCGCTAAAATTTGGTTGAAGTTTGGCTGAGGTTTTGATGTACAATCAAACTATAACACAGACTCAAAAACCCAGAGCAGGTTCATCACTTTCCATATAAAAACAGTGAAGGATTTGCCCAAAAAGGTAGGTCGGTGAATTAAGAATCTCCGTCTGTTCGCAGAGGGGAATCTCAAATATTTTTGTTAATAGTAGCAAAGGCAAAAAACCATGGATGCACAAACAATCAAAGAGCGCGTAGCAGAGATCGAGAGCAAGCGGGAATCCCTCGTGCGGCTGTTAGATCGATCGGACTTGGGAGCCCTGAGAATAGATGTGAGTCAGGCGATCGAAGAAATTGACGATCTCTTAGAAGAATTCAAGCGGACTTTTAACAGTTAAGCAGTCAGTGGTCAGTAGTCAGTAGTCATTAGTCAGTAGTTATTAGTTATTAGTCAGTAGTCAGCAGTCATTAGTTGTTAGCTAAGCTGTCGCTCATTTAATTTGGATAGTTATGTTACTAAAAATCTTGTGGGGTAGACCGGAGAGCCCGCCCTCACAGTGAAAATTAAATGCAGTACAGCTTAATAGCTAACAAGAACCGACAACTGCTCACTGCAAATTTGACTGATGACTAATGACTACTGACTAATTCATCACCATATCCATCAAAATTTGCTGAGAGCTCACTTCCGGGCAATTAGCAGGCGGCCGCCGCTGAGAGTAGTGTCCTCCCGGCTGCAAATCCCAAGCTTGGCGGTTGTCAGCCAGCATTACCCCCAAAATTTCTTGCAATTCCTTGGCAATTGTCGGGTCTTCTACCTGAACTATCGCCTCAACCCTTCTTGTGAGATTGCGCTGCATCCAGTCAGCAGAACCAATATATACCTCTTCGTCGCCACCGTTGAAAAAATAAAACATCCGAGAATGCTCTAAGAAGCGGCCGATAATACTGATAACTCGGATATTTTCGCTAACACCTTCAACGCCGGGACGCAAACAGCAAATCCCCCGAATAATCAAATCAATTTTAACTCCCGCTTGCGAAGCTTCGTACAAAGCAACAATGATTTGAGGGTCAACTAAAGCGTTCATTTTAGCGACAATGCGGCCGCAGCTACCGTTGCCGCCTTCGGCCTGCAAGCGGCAGAATTCGACCTCGCGCCGAATTAAAGCTAAAAATCGATCGCGCATATTGACCGGTGCCACCAACAATTTGCGATAAGATACCTGCCGCGAATAACCAGTCAAATAATTAAACAAATCCGTCAAATCAGATCCCAAATCCTCGCGACAACTCAACAAACCCACATCGGTATACAGTCCGGCTGTTTTGGGATTGTAATTGCCGGTGCCGATGTGGACGTAGCGACGGATGTACCCATCCTCGCGACGCACTACCATCACAATTTTGGTGTGGGTTTTGAGTCCCACCAAACCGTAAACTACGTGGACTCCAGCTTGTTCTAACTTGCGAGCCCAAAGAATATTATTTTCTTCGTCAAACCTAGCTTTGAGCTCTACTAAAACGGCTACCTGCTTGCCGTTTTCCGCTGCTTGAATTAAAGCGCTGACGATCGGCGAATCTCCAGAAGTGCGGTATAAAGTCATCTTAATCGCTAACACGGAGCGATCGTGCGCCGCCTCAGTAATAAACCGCTGCACCGTCGCCGCAAACGAGTGATAAGGATGGTGCAGCATCAAATCCCCCTGGCGGATGGCGGTGAAAATATCCTGACCATCCTCAGCATCCAACATTGATTTCTCTAAAATCCTTGCCGATTCCAAGTTCCGCAAGCGCGGTGGCACAACCGGAGTCCAAGGCGGGTCTTTCAGTTCCGGCACCGGCAGCCCCACAAAAGACATCAAATCCTTGAGGCCTAGCAGCCCCTCTACGACGTAAACATCTTGCTCGCCGAGATCCAGCTCCTCCATCAGCATATCTCGCAGCGCAGGCGGCATAATCGCTTGAATTTCCATGCGCACCGCAGAACCTCCAAACCGGCGCTTGCGGAGTTCCTGTTCTATTGCCAGCAGCAAATCCTCCGCCTCATCTTCCTCCACCGTCAAATCGGAATTGCGAGTAATGCGGAACGGGTGATATTCCTCTACGTCCATCCCCGGAAACAAAGCTTCTAAATTGTGGGCAATCACCTGTTCTAGGGGCACCCCAGTCCAAACCGGAGATTTGCCCCTCTGCTGCCACTGCAAATCCCCCGGCAGCGGCAAAAACCTCGGCAAAACCTGCGGTACTTTGACGCGGGCAAACAATTCTTCGCGCGTGTCCGGGTCTCTGACTACTACTGCTAAATTGAGGCTGAGATTGGAAAGGTAGGGGAAGGGGTGGCTGGGGTCAACTGCTAGGGGAGTGAGTACGGGAAATACTTGTTCTTTGAAGTAGCGGTGCAAATAATTGCGCTGTTCTTGATTGAGGTCAATGTAGTCGAGAATGTAGATTTCGCTTGCTGCTAGTTTCGGCCGCAGGGTTTGCTCAAAATAGGCGTGTTGCTGAGAAACCATCGGCAAAAGCCGCTTGTTAAGGGCATCTAGCTGTTGTTGAGGCGTGCTGCCGTCGGAGGTCAATTTGCTGACTTTTGCGTGTACTTGCTGTTTGAGGGCGCCTACGCGCACCATAAAATATTCGTCTAGGTTGGAGCTAAAAATAGCGAGAAATTTGAGTCTTTCTAGGAGGGGCGTGCGGGGGTCGAGGGCTTCGTGGAGCACGCGGTTGTTGAATTCTAGCCAGCTTTGTTCTCGGTTGAAGTAATATTGAGGGTCGCTGAGGTTGATTTCAGTGTAGGTTTTGGCGGGGGTCTTTTTTGGCTTGGGCATGGTTTGGGGGAGTCTTTCGGAGGCTCGGTGATGGCATCTCTAAAAATAGTATTGTAGGTTAAAGGATTTGTTCGCATCTGCTTTTGGTCGATCGCTAAAACATTGAATTTAGGCAAAAAGTTCAACTATTTTTCTAGGATTACCACGAAATCCTCAATCATCACATCAAAGGTGCGAGCCAACTTGTGAACTGCGGCAAAGTCAACCATTGCCATCCCCTGAGAACGGGCATAATTGCTAATGGTACTGTAGCCCACGCCCGATCGCTCCGCAACCTCCTTGAGCGTCCATCCCTTCTCGGCAGCCAACTCTCGAACCCGCAATCTGACTAAGCCTTTGCTCATATTCACTATTTACAAAATTTTGGATTTAGTATAATATATCAAAAAGCGATCGCCCCCGGTCTGCAAACTAAAGACGATCGCCAGTTAAAATTAATCCCGACAGATAATTTCTGTCGATCGCACTTAGCAGAGATAGATTTAGCTACCACCACCAGATGCAACTACAATGATATCAGAAAATCAGTTAAGAGCGTCAGCGATCGGCGCATCAAAAATTATTCACAAATCGTCGATCGTCAATCCGCGATCGAGATTTGTCACCGAAGAAACAGTGGCGCTCCTGTTCAACATATCACCCGAACAGATATACCGGATCGAATGCTGCCACAACGTGGTGTACGTTCATGCCAAAGGCCTCAGTCGATTTGTCAGCTACGCCGATTTTCCGCCAATCTTAGAAGTTAAACCGCCCTGTGCTCAAGATTTTGTCGCGTGGTACAAACGCTGGAAACGGACACAAGCACCAGAATTTTGGACTAAATTCTATACGTACAACTTCAAAACTGCTGTTTCAGTTGACAGCTTGCTTGAGTGGGGTAAATTAGTCGCTACAGTTAAATCGGTAATTTCTGCCTCAGCGCTGCAACAGCTACGAGATGTTTACGCTCAAGAAAAAACATTGATGGAAAATTTTTAAAGCACGCGGGGCGACTCAACCCGCAATTGTTGGTAGCCAGCAAATGTAAGGTGTTTTTCGGCGCATCCTACGGCGTAGAAATGCTCGTTTGTAAGGTGCGCTTCGGCGCACCCTACGGGATAGAGGTTTCGATCAAAACTCTTCTTTACCTTCCAATTCCCACATATTGGAAACCAGCCACTTCTAAAGCCTTCTTATCTAAGAAATTGCGGCCGTCAATCATCACCGGATGATTCATCAACTTCGCCATTTTATCGTAATCTAAATTGCGAAACTGTTCCCAGTCTGTCACCAACACCAAAGCATCGCAACCGTCGGCCAACCTTTCCGGGTCAGTTTCTACCAAAACTCCCGACAAACCGTGACGCATCCCAGTTTGAGAAACAATCGGATCGTAAGCTTTAACTTTCGCTCCCAATCGGTTCAAACTCTCGATTAAATTCAGCGAAGGAGCATCCCGCAAATCGTCAGTATCCGGCTTGAAAGTCAAACCTAAAAGTCCGACTGTTTTACCTTTGAGAATCTTTAAAACGTGCTGCAACTTTTCAATAGCAATCAACCGCTGGCGTTCGTTTACTTCCACTGCCGCTTTCAGCAAATGCGCCTCGTAACCGTAATCCTCAGCAGTGTGAACTAAAGCTGAGACATCTTTCGGGAAACAAGAACCGCCCCAACCAATGCCAGCTTGCAGAAACTTGCCACCAATCCGCGAATCTAAACCGATACCTTTCGCTATTTGGGTAATATCTGCACCGACGCGATCGCAAATATTAGCAACTTCATTAATAAAGCTAATCTTCGTAGCCAAAAAAGCATTAGCTGCGTACTTAATCATCTCCGCTGAACTGATATCAGTCATCACCACAGGAACCTCCGGCAAAGACGGATTTTCTGCAAACTTGCGATCGACAATCGGCCGGTATAACTGTAGCATCATATCCATAGCCCGCCGAGAGTTGCTGCCGAGAACAATGCGATCGGGATTAAAAGTATCGAAAACAGCACAGCCCTCCCGCAAAAACTCCGGGTTGCTAACCACATCAAATACCACACCTTTTTTTGCTGCTACTTCCTCACCCGTAGCCGCCGCATCATTGGTTTGAGCTTTTTGACGTTCCGCCAAACCGTCGAGGACAATCCTCCGCACCCAGTCCCCGGAACCGATCGGCACCGTAGATTTATTGACAATGACTTTGTAATCGCCGTCGAGGTGAGCTCCAATTCCACGAGCAACCGCTTCCACGTAGCGAGTATCGCTTTCCCCAGTAGGCAAAGGAGGCGTCCCCACGGCAATAAACAAAATATCCCCGTGAGAGACTCCTGCTGCTAAATCCGAAGTAAATTCTAGATTGCCCGCCGCAGATGCAGAGGACATTAATTCAGACAGTCCGGGTTCAAAAATAGGCGACTGTCCAGACTTCATTAATTTAACTTTTTCTTCGTTGTTGTCTACGCAAATCACGTGGTGGCCGATGTGAGCCAAACAAGTGCCGGTGACTAAGCCAACATATCCTGTACCGATGACACAAACTTGCATAGAAATCTCCTCAAAGCTAGTAAATAAATCAGGTAGGAATTGGGAATCGGGAATTCGGAATCGGGAGTTGGGAATCGGGAATTGGGAATAAGGAAGATTTTTTCCCTCCCCCTCTCCCAGTCTCTCCCTCTCGCAGTCTCTACTTTTGGTTTCCCTCAATGCGATCGCGAAAATCTTTCACAGTCAACTCTAAACCTTTATCCAGCGGCACAGTTGGCTCCCACCCCAACCAAGTTTTAGCACGAGTAATATCGGGTTGTCGCTGTTTTGGATCGTCTTCCGGCAGCGGTTTAAAGATAATTTCTGCCCCTGGATTAATCATATTTTGAATTTTTTCTGCAAGTTCCAAAATAGTGTATTCGCCGGGATTCCCCAAATTCATCGGCCCGATTTGGTCGCTATTCATCAAACGAATAAATCCTTCCACCAAATCAGAAACGTAGCAGAAACTCCTGGTTTGGGAACCGTCGCCGTATACAGTCAGCGGTTGATTCCGCAAAGCTTGAGCAATAAAATTGCTCACTACTCTGCCGTCATTTTCCAACATCCGGGGGCCGTAGGTATTGAAGATTCGTACAACTCGAATGTCTACCCCATTTTGACGGTGGTAATCAAAAGATAAGGTTTCAGCTACTCGCTTCCCTTCGTCGTAACACGATCTGATCCCGATACAATTAACGTTGCCGCGATAATCTTCTGTTTGTGGATGTACGTCAGGATCTCCGTACACTTCGGAAGTGGAAGCGAGAAAAAATCTTGCTTTTACCCGTTTGGCCAATCCCAACATATTCATCGTGCCGATGACGTTTGTTTTAATTGTCTTGACAGGGTTGTACTGATAGTGTATTGGCGAAGCCGGGCAAGCCAGATGGTAAATCTGATCTACTTCTAACCGAATCGGTTCCGTGATGTCGTGGCGGATCAGCTCAAAGTATGGGTTATCCAGCCATTTGAGGATATTGCGTTTAGTACCGGTGTAAAAATTATCCAGGCAGACTACCTCATGTCCTTGGGCCATTAAGCGATCGATTAGGTGGGAACCGAGAAAACCCGCACCGCCTGTGACTAAAATTCTCATTGTGGAAACTGCCGTTCTGTTTAGGGGTAGGACTGGAGTACAAAAATTCAGTCGCTCGAATGAAACTTTCTAATACAATAACAAAATTGCGATCGACAATGTAAAGACTTATGCGTCACCTTCATAAAATCTTTAATTAACTTAGCATTTTCAAATACTTTGAACAAAGTGCTATAATTCGCAAATCTTAGCTAGCAATTTTTATTTAACCTTCAATGTTATTTCCGAAAAAATACTGTTGACAATAATTTTGTTATTTGTTATTGGTTATTGGTTTTTTGATGACTTCGGTTTGACGTTGGGCGATGCCCTACGGGATAGCTGCGCTTCACGGGCTTATTTGAAAAAACCAGGGTGGATTTATCGGAAAAGCAATATGAGAGAATTTATCTCGATTTTGGGAATAGAAAGTCCGCTACTTTAAACCCAGGGTTGCACCCGTTCAATTGCCATTTCTGGAGATTGCAGCCAGAAGTAAATTAGGTTGATTGTGTAGCCTTTAGTTTTACAGTTTCTCAATAATCGAGCAAAGTTATGAGGTAAGGATTCAGGTCTGAAAGAAGGGAATGAGCTCAGGCATAGGAAAGGCACAAGAATGGGCCTCTAGAGCCTCACGGAAAAAAGCCATTACTCAACGAGCTTGAAAACGACAGGTTTGAATCACACTCAATAGATCAGCAGTTTCCTCAAATCGCTTCATCGAACGAGAGCCACCAGAAACTTTCCGTTTCGTGACAGCTAGCCGTAGAGAACGTTCTGCTAAATTATTATCAGGAGGCACCGAGGGGTCATCCAGAAAATACCACCACTGTTTTGCTTTATCTCGTAAGGATTTGAGCAACAAACCTGCGGCATAACCAACTTGGTTCAACCAAGTGGCAAGGGCTTTATTCAATCGTATTTTGAAATCCTCAGCCCAGGAGTCGTAGGTAAGTTGCTCCTTCGTCTTTTGCCAGGACTCGTGGGCGATAAAAGCTTCATCAATTAATGACAGAAATAGTTGAGCGACTGCTGCATTATTGTTGCCAGGAAGTTCCAGCACTTTCTTGAAATGCCGCCGTAAATGGGCCAGACACTTCTTTTGGGCTGCGAGGTTCCCGCCATTATAAACGCTGAAATCATCTGAGCTTAAGACTCCAGCAAATTCTTTGCCCAGCATGGTTTCCAATTCCACCCGCCCCCTGGTATCTGCAGCATGAAATAAACAGAATCCTTTTCCACTCGCCGTCCATAACCATTCTTTAACCCCCATGACACACCGGGGGTGTTTCATGTACATGAACATTTATAGTCATTTCAAATAAATGTGAGACAGAGGTAAGATCATGATAAAATCGATAAAAATAGTTAATTACAAAAAAATGACTTACAGTCTAGACCTAAGACAAAAAGTAGTCAATTATGTGGAAAATGGAGGGAGTATAACGAAAGCGGCCGCCATATTTAAGGTAGGAAGAGCAACAATTTATAGATGGTTAGGTAGGGAAGACCTTCGACCAACTCAGGTCAACCACCGTCAACGAAAGCTAGATTGGGAAGCCCTCAAAAAAGATGTTGAAAAAAATCCGCTCAGCAAGATTAGTAGAAAGAGCAAGAACTTTCAGGCGTCAGACCGAGTGCCATATGCTATGCCTTAAAAAAACTGAAAATTACAAAAAAAAAACAACTTCGCTATCAAGAAATAAATAGAGAAGAAAGAATGAAATACTACATATAGCCTTTCTCGAAAAGATGAGGTATCATGTTACTGACACTCACTCATGAGGGTCAAACAGAGAAGACACGATCGAATGAACTATAATTAAATGGTTCAGTAAAGCCACGCGA
>NZ_JAUBPO010000173.1:0-9547 GCF_036700785.1 Microcoleus sp. S28C3
AAATCCAAACTACCGAAAACTCCTAGAATACGGCTCTCTCAGAGCCTGACTCTCCCAAAATATGTCCGAACTGTTGAAGTAGAAGTAGTACGCTCAATCGCAGTTTAAACCCGCCGCTGCTGCTGTCGGAAATTCGATCGGCACAAAAGTAACGCCAAACTGCTCCTGAGAACACTTGACAATATGCACTAATATCGGACTAAAATTTTTGCGCGAGCCCGTTTTGTCAAACTGAATTGTTCCGGTGGCTCCGGTGACGCTAAAATCTGGATTGGCAATAGTTTTTTGCATCCCTTCGCGGCTGGGTTGCTGCTGCTCTTCTATGGCTTGAATCAGCGTCTTAGTCGCATCGTAGGTTAATGCAGTTCGGTGACTGACATTTCCTTCCCAAAGCTTGCGAGTATCCTCAAGGAATTTGCGGTCGGGAGAGTTTAAATGATGCCAAGAAACTGCGACCGCCATTTTCTCAAAAGACGGTAACTTAGCAGCAGCTTCTAAGGTGTTTTGACTGTATATTCCCCCGGTTCCGACTACCCAATTGCGGTCTAGATTGGCTTGGAAAAGTGCCATCGCATTCTTGATGGCGATCGGGCCGTGACTCGGACTTAAAACGATCGTTGTTTTCTCTGTTTGCCTGACTTCTTGTATGGCTTTTTTAACATCAAAATCGCTTTTTGACAGATCGAATTCGGTGATTTTTGCAATATTTCCTCCCCGTTCTCTAAACTGTTTTCTGAATTCTTCCCAAAAAGAGGAAGTGGATTCGCTGCTGGTGCTGTAGAAACCCGCTGCTGTGGTTTGACCTTTTTTTTCAATCAGATATTTCACGAATACTTCAACACTAACTTTAGTCCGAGGCACAGTCCTAAAGAAAAATTTTCGGGGTTTTTCTGTGGCTGCTTCCGTCGTACTGCCAGGGGAAATTAATACTAAATGATTTTGGTTGTAAATATCGACTGTATGGGCTGTCATTGCGTTAGTGTAGTGACCGATCGCGCCCAAAACACCGCCCAGTTTGACTAGGGAATTAGCGCGGGCGATCGACTCATCTTTTACATTGGCATCGTCAGCAATTATGACTTGTAAACCTTTTCCTTTAATAGCTTGATTTTCTTGAAAGTCTAAACCGTTTAGGTTGCGCTCTATCTCTGAATTGAATAATTTTAAATTAACTTCCGTTTGCGCTTGAGCAACTCCCCGCAAGATTTCTTTAGGCAAGTCGAGCTCGGCTCTACCTTGTTCGTTTGTGCGAACGGGAACGATTACGGCAATGGTGTAATAATCTGCTTTTTTAGCCTTTAATAAGGCATTATTCATGTAAATTAAAGTTTCGGGATCTTTGCGTTCTTCTTCATGCCACGACCTTTTAAAGTAATTAAATGCTTCCCGATAATTGGATTTGGCAAATTCATTAACTCCGTCTTGCTTTAATCGAGGAGTCGAGGATTTTAAGAGAGATTCTTCGCCGCAGCTTAAAGCATCACCTTGCACTAAAAGACAAGTTTTAGGGGTAAAAATGTTGTGGAGAAAAAGGGCGATCGCACATCCGGCAATAATTCCTGCAATTCCCAACAGCGGCGGTGGCGGCGGTGGCGGCGGTGGGGCGATCAAATCCTGCAAAACATTAGCAACAGATTGATAGCGCTCTGTGAAGTTGTAGCGCACCATTCTGTTTAAAATCCCTTTCAAGCTGTCGCTAATGGGTCCCAAAGGTCGAGCGGAAGTTGAGTAGTGCAAAAAGATATCGTCATGCGGAGAATTTATCATGAAATCTCTAGCAGGAGGCAAGCCAGTGAGGCCTTGAATAGCGACAATACCTACAGAGTAGATATCGCTACAAAATTGAGGATTGCCAGCAATTTGTTCGGCCGGCGAATATCCTCGCGTATAAATAGTTCTGCTGATAGTGTTTCCCGAATCAGTTATTTCCAAGGAACTGATTTCTTTGACCGCCCCAAAATCAATCAAAACTATTTTTCCATCGCAATCGCGCCGAATTAAGTTAGAAGGAGTGATATCGCGGTGAATGACATTGTGTTCGTGAACAAAAGCGATAACTGGCAAGATATCCTGCAAAAAATCAATTACTTGCTCTTGAGTCCATTGGATATTTGGAGCCAATTCTTTCCTGAGCGGATGTCCTTCAATGTATTCTTGAATTAAATAAAAATTGTCATTTTCTTCAAAGCTATCGAATAACTGTGGAATCTGCGGGTGTCTGCCCAATCGGTGCAAAGCTAGAACTTCACTTTCAAATCGCTGCTGTGCTTCTGGTAAGAGTTGCGGATCGCTTGGCTGCCTAATTTCCTTAACGACGCACAGGCGATCGTGGGGTATGTCTAAATCCCTACCTGTATATGTCCTCGCAAACCCTCCCCGACCTAATTCACTGACAATTTGGTAACGTTGGCGCAGGATATATCCTGATGGCAGGCACATAAATTTTTCGCTATTCCCTAACTGGCTGCGAGCGTTAAAATTGATTGTGCCGCATTATTACAGCGATTTCTGTTAAGTTTATGTTAAGTTTTAGAAACACTAGCGATCGGCAAAGTAATTACAAATTGTGTTACCTTTCCTCTTGAGCAATTTACCTTAATTTTGCCTTGACGTTTGGCAAGGATTTGACAAGCAATAGCCAGCCCCAATCTAGTATTTTTGCCGATAGACAAAATCTGCAATGCCATAGGTTTGCAGCATCGGACTTCAGTCCGCATTAAAATCAGAGGACTTTAGTCCTGACTAAAAACCCTAAAAATTGGTAATCAAATAGCTTCTTAGTGAAGACTTCAGTCCTCCTTAAAATCCGCGATAAAATAGGTTCGCAGCATCGGACTTCAGTTCGCATTAAAATCCGAGGACTTGCATTCCTAACTAAAATAGACAAACCATAGACAAGTCATGGAAAAAACAAAGGTTCTACAGCATTCATAAACTGTAGAACCCTTGAAAATATGTGTTTTATTGCAAGCCGATGGTGGGATTTGAACCCACGACCGTTCGATTACGAATCGAATACTCTACCCCTGAGCTACATCGGCACAGACAATTTTGGATTGTAGCACAACCTAAGGGAAAAAAGCAACGAGTTGTAGAATTTAATTCAAAACTCCACAACTCCTAACTCAGAACTTGTTAAACGGCCAGTTCCCCGTCGGTTGAGCCGCCTCTGGCCCCGGAATAAACTAAACCCCGCTGCATATCCAGAGTCAGCATAGTTCCGTCCCGAATTACCCGCGTGGCATTCTGCACGCCCACCATCACCGGCACGCCCAACCGCAAACCGATAATCGCGGCGTGAGAAGTCAAACTATCCTCCTCTGTCACCACACCTGCGGCTTTCCGAATCATGTCCACAAAAGCGACGCTGGTGTGCTCTACTACCAAAATTTCTCCAGCGTGGAAATTGCCTACATCCGCAGCTGTGCGAGCAACCCTTGCCATGCCGCTCACCGAACCCAAACCGACACCGGTGCCTTTGCCTAAAACCGCTGTCACTACCTCAACTTTAATCAAATCCGTCGATCCGGCAACCCCTTGCAGAGTACCGGCGGTCATCACCACTAAATCTCCGTCGCACACTAACTCTTTTTCCTGGGCGACAGTCATCGCAGATTGAAATGTCTGGCCGGTGGAGGGCAAATCCAGCACGAGCAAGGGTTTGACTCCCCATACTAATTGCAGTTGTCTGGCTACGTCTACGTGAGGAGTAACTGCCAAAATCGGAGTTTTCGGTCGGAATTTCGAGACATTTCGGGCTGTAGCGCCGGTTTTGGTCAGCGTCATGATGGCGGCCGCGTTCAACTGTTCGGAGATTTGGCTGACTGCTTGACTGATGCCGTTGGGGATCGATCGACCAATATCTTCTACATTCCTAATATTGCCGCTAATTCCTTCCCTCTCCATCCGCACCGCAATTCTCGCCATCGTCGCTACCGCTTCGACAGGGAACTTGCCGACAGCAGTTTCATTCGAGAGCATCACCGCATCAGTTCCGTCGAGAATGGCGTTTGCCACGTCGGAAATTTCCGCGCGGGTGGGACGGGGATTACCTACCATGCTGTCGAGCATCTGGGTAGCGGTAATTACGGGAATCCCCATGCGGTTGGAAGTAGCAATCAAGCGCTTTTGCAAAATCGGCACATCTTCGGCGGGCAGTTCCACTCCCAAATCGCCGCGGGCGACCATCACGCCGTTGCACAGGGCCAGGATTGCTTCCATTTGTTCGATCGCCTCGTGCTTTTCGATCTTGGCAATCACCGGTACTTGCTTGCCCGCACTGGCTATCAGTTCTTTAATTTCGAGCATATCCTGGGGATTGCGCACAAAGCTCAGGGCGACCCAATCGACACCTTGGTCGAGGCCGAACATTAAATCTTTGCGGTCTTTATCAGTCAGCGCCTTAATCGACAGGTAAACTCCGGGAAAATTCACGCCTTTGTTGTTAGAAAGTGGCCCGCCGACTACGACGCGACAGTACAATTCCCGCGCCGCGCGGTCTACTTTTTCCACGCGCATTTCCACTTTCCCGTCGTCGAGCAGAATCACTGCTCCCTCTGGAACTTCGTCTGCTAGGGGGTCGTAGGTGACGGAAGAAATGAGTTCGGTGCCGGGAACCGGGCGGCTGGTTAAAATGAAAGGATCGCCGTTTTTGACAACAATAGACCCTGTTTCAAAGCGGCCCAAACGAATTTTCGGGCCTTGGAGGTCTTGGAGGATGGCCACCGGCTGGTTGAGTTCAAAGGATGTTTGCCGGATTAACCGAATGCTGCGTTGGTGGTCTTCTTCTGTTCCGTGAGAAAAGTTGAGTCGCAAAGTTGTGGCACCGGCTTCTATGAGCTGGCGCAGCACTTGTGGATCCGAAGTTGCTGGGCCAATGGTGGCGACGATTTTAGTCCGGCGTAGGGCTTTTGGCAATTGCATCAGCGGTGTTCTGGGGAGGCAGGTGGATTTCTTGTTTAAATTTCGGCTAACGTTTCATCTTTGCACTACAAGCAATGACGCTAGTCTTAAGTCTTAAAAATTTTGATAGTCGTCAAAAAAGCAGGTATTGAACAATATATAGAATATCTGACTTTTTACCCATCGGTAATCTTTTCTTGGGGAGCGCTCTTTTGGGTAAATTTTTCCGCTCTCAGGCTTGACATAAATACAGACATACCCATATTTTATTTGGTATGCTCAGCCCTTTTGGCTAATCTAGCACTGGTATCCTTGCACAACAGCAATACTTTCCTGTTTGTGCAGACGCTAGTTTCTGGCGATCGAACTCAGTTCTTTCATAAAACTTTACTATTGTCCGGCTTGTATCTTATACTACGCAAGTGTGAAATATTAAGGAGTCTTAACAAAGATGTCGGAGGCAGGACGGCCGCTGACAGTGCCGAAAGAGTTTCTGAGTCCTCCCGGTGACTTCAATCCGACACTGCTGCTGTTTTTGAGTGCAGTAGCGATTATCGTGATTTCTAACTTGGGTTTCTGGTGTTGGGAATGGCCGCAGTGGTGTTGTTTTTCGCTGAACGTGTTGGCTTTGCACATGGCTGGAACTGTGATTCACGATGCGTCTCACAATGCAGCCCATCGCGATCGCACAATCAATGCTATTTTGGGACACGGCAGCGCGCTGATGTTGGGTTTTGCATTTCCGGTGTTTACGCGGGTACATATGCAGCATCACGCTCACGTCAATGACCCAGATAACGATCCAGACCATTATGTTTCTACCGGCGGGCCTTTGTGGTTGATTGCTGCGAGGTTTTTTTACCACGAGATTTTCTTTTTTAAGCGCAAACTGTGGCGGAAATACGAATTATTGGAATGGTTTCTCAGCCGTTTGTTTGTGATCGCGATCGTGTATATCTCGATTCAATACGACCATTTAGATTACGTGCTGAATTTTTGGTTTTCTCCGGCTTTAGTGGTGGGATTAGCCTTGGGGTTATTTTTTGATTATTTGCCGCACCGTCCGTTTCACAATCGCGATCGCTGGAAAAATGCCAGAGTATATCCGAGTCCTATTCTGAATATCTTAATTTTGGGACAGAACTATCACCTGATCCATCATTTGTGGCCTTCAATTCCTTGGTATAATTACAAGCCTGCTTACGAAGCTGTGAAGCCGCTGTTAGATGAAAAGGGTTCTCCTCAAACTTTGGGAATATTGGAAGGTAAAAAGGACTTTTGGAGTTTTATATATGACATCTTTTTAGGGATTAGGTTGCATCACAAGAAAGCGTCTGATTGACAAAAAACCCGGTTTCTTCGAGAGACCGGGTTTTTTTATAATAAAAGCTTTTAACCGTATATGCCCAGGGCAGTTTTTGTACTGTATCAAGTCCCGTAAAAAATAAACCCACCTGTAATGGTGAGTTAACTTTTAAATCAAGCCCAAAGTGAATCTATTATTTTTCCCCAGCCACCGCCACCGCTAAATTCCTATCCGGGCGCAAATTTTGAGCTCCCCGTAAATAAGGATGATAAATTTCAGTATGTGCGGGCCAATTGATGTGAATCAAAAAGCGGATGCAGCGTTCCAAAGCACCCTCAACGTGCATTTGCTGTACGTCCAACAAAGGAACATTACACCAGTGAGGACGTTCGCGGGCGATCGCGGCCGGAAACACAGCATCTAAATCACGAGTTGCAGAAAACGTGGCACTAATAATTAATTCTGGATTTATATCATTTTTTGCTTCTAATTCATCTAACAATTCTCTCACCGCTTCTCGAATTGCTTCCACCGAATTCTCGCTGGCAGTTGTTGCCCCGCGAATCGCCCGCACTTGCCACTCCACGCAAATTTCCTCCATATTTTTGTTATTAGTCATTAGTCATTAGTCATTAGTCATTAGTCATACTAAATTAGGCTTAAATACCCAGTTTATTTCTTAGTCCCCGCTTGAGTGGACTTCGTTTGTGTAGTTTGACCTCGAACTCGTAGGCGAAGCCAGCGCGAAGCTCTTATGACGGGCAAAGCGCCACATTTGAGTTTGAGGTCAACAGGTTTCAATCGCCCAATCATCCAGGGAGTAACTAATGACTACTGACTCCTGACCAATGACTAATTTATTTAATCACGGGCGATACATCCACAGCGGCAAACCGCTAGTAGAAAGCTCGAATTCCAGCACATTATTGTAAGCTGAAAGCCCGGATATATCCAGACTACTCCCCAAGACGCGATTTAGGAAAGGTTTTTGTTTTTCTAGCGTGCAGCACTCGGTTTTTTCCGGGTCGAGGCCTGCGAGTTCGGCGGCAAGGCGGCGAGCGTCCTCTTCTGTTCCCAGTCGATCGACCAAACCCAATTCTAAGGCTTGCTGGCCGGTAAAAACGCGGCCGTCGGCAAAAGTTTTCACGTTTTCAACTGCCAATTTCCGGGCTTCAGCAACGGTTTCCACGAATTGCTGGTAGCTGGTGTCGATCAAGTCTTGCAGAATTTGCTGTTCAGGATCTGTCAATTCTCGATCGAATGCCAAGATATCTTTATACGGCCCCGATTTAATCACCTGAAAAGAAACGCCTACTTTTTCTAACAGGCGTTCTAGATTGTTGCCCCGGATAATCACGCCAATGCTGCCGGTAATTGTACCCGGATTGGCAACGATATGCTCGGCTCCCATGCCGATGTAAACTCCGCCAGAAGCTGAAATATTGCCGAAACTGGCGACAATTTTGACTTTTTCGCGCAAACGCTTCAGCGCGCTGTAAATTTCCTGGGAATCGCCGACAGTGCCGCCGGGGCTGTCTATCCGCAGCAGCAAGGCGGGAAATTTGCGTTCTTCAACGGTTTTGAGAGCTTCTAAGACTCGTTTGCGGGTTTCTCCGGCAATGGCTCCGGTGATTTCGATACGGGCGATTTGTTTGCGGTAGCGGGGCTTGAATGGCCAAATCATGGGCAGTGTACAGGCAATGTTACGAAATTTTGTAGCTAACTTCTTATAGTGTGCCTTATTCATCGGGGTAGATGTTGTGCCTGTGTTCGCAACAGGCAAGATGCCTGTTCCACCTTGATTTTGTGGAACAGGCATCTTGCCTGTTCCTAATGGCAGATCGAGATTTGTACGATCGCACTTAACCCACGTTCGATATATAATTGTAAAAATTGCTTAACAAATCTACATCATTCTCGTGAGAGCCACTCTCATCAATTATTTGGAGTCTCCGCCATGCAGCTAAAGCTTACCGATTCAAAACTGCCTTTTGCCCCGCTGTTGCTAATTGCGCCGTTTTTCCTGTGGGGAACCGCGATGGTAGCGATGAAGGGGGTGATGCCGCACACAACGCCGCTGTTTGTGGCATTCGTGCGTTTAGTCCCTGCGGGCGTGTTGGTGCTGCTGGCGGCGGCACTCATGGGAAAACCGCAGCCGCAGGGTTGGAAAGCTTGGCTGTGGATTTCCCTGTTTGCTTTGGTTGACGCTACTTTGTTTCAAGGCTTTTTAGCCGAAGGTTTGACCCGAACCAGTGCGGGTTTGGGTTCGGTGATGATTGATTCTCAACCGCTAGCTGTGGCGATTTTGTGTTTGTGGCTGTTTCAAGAAAAAATTGGTTTTTGGGGCTGGTTGGGATTAGTTATTGGCGTTGCGGGCATCAGTTTGATTGGGTTGCCGGATGGCTGGATTTTGGGGCTTTTTCATCCTGAAAACGCGCCGGTTTCTGCGGGTATCGAACAGTTGTTTCAGGGTGGAGAATGGTTGATGCTGTTGGCAGCTTTGTCGATGGCTGTGGGTACGGTTTTGGTGCGCTGGGTTTGCCGGTATGTTGACCCGGTGGTGGCGACTGGTTGGCACATGATTTTGGGCGGTTTGCCGCTGTTGGCCATTTCGGCTGCAACTGAGTCTGAGCAGTTTGTGAATATCGATTTTTCGGGCTGGATAGCCTTAGGTTATTCTACTGTGTTCGGAAGTGCGATCGCCTACGGTTTATTCTTTTATTTTGCTTCCAGTGGCAGTCTGACAAGTTTAAGTTCTCTTACCTTTCTTACGCCTGTATTTGCTTTGCTGTTCGGCAATTTGTTCTTGGGCGAAGTTCTCAATCCGCTGCAATCGATGGGAGTTGGGCTGACTTTGGTGAGTATTTATTTGATTAACCAGCGGGATACTTTGGGTGATAAATTGCGAAAAGTGCGGCACGGTGAAGCGAGTGCAGAAGTTGAAGCAACAGGATTGTTAGAATCGTCTGAGTTGAATTCTGTAGAATTACCCGTGCAGTTGCGGGTTAGCGAACTGGAATCAGAAGTTTAGCGCTTTGAGAAATTTAGGGAGAATTGGTTAGTTCAAGAATTAACTGATTTGGAGTTACAATCCTAGGAGTAGTAACCGGAAAATCTCGCGGGTTGCGGGTGACAATGGCATCAATTCGATTGATTACAGCACTGCTGTACTGAATCGCATCTTCAAAATCCTTGAAGTTGCAAGTTAATGCCATTAGACCTCTTGCGAAATTCTCAGGCGATCGCTAATTTATCTTCAAATAAAGTTCATAATTATAAATACCAGCAATCAAATTAAATCTTAATCCGAAGCGTCTTCTTCGATTCCGATATCTTGAT
>NZ_JAUBPO010000174.1:0-9187 GCF_036700785.1 Microcoleus sp. S28C3
TAATTTACAACTCTAAATGCCTACTTTTCTTTGAATTCAGTTTTATTCTCTCGATCCTTTCCTTCAGGGCACTACCGAAAGAGGAAGCAGGAAGGAGGAAAAATGTAGGGTGTATCCCCAGCAAACAGCAGCTTGAGGGATGAAGGAGCAAGGCGATTTTTGCGATCGCAATTCCTCCAATTTTTTAAATGCTATCAAGGGAATTAAAGCGATCGCACTTAATTTAGTGGTAGTTTTCCACAGGAAAAGGGGGGTTTTCCACAGAAATCAGCAAGTTTTCCACAATAGCTTTGATAATTATCGAGCAAAAGACTATTGGTACAAGTTCCGAGTTTTTTGGATTTCTACGGCCATTTTCTGTCGTAAGTCCCAAGGTAGCAGAATTTCGACTTCTGAACCCAAAGCTCGCAACCACCTCCGGGTCAATTGTTGATCTATTTGCTATGGAAGGTTCCGGTAAATTGAAAAAGGGGGAAGCTGCTAGGGTTTGTGGTCTGCCCATAGGTCGTGCGGAAGTCACGAATGCCGTCGGCGGTAAGTTCACCCATCTAACTTTGGTAAGTTTCATCCCATAACCAAGTCTAAATCACCAACCGCATCAGCCCCGGATCAATGACCTCCCGTTAGTCTAAAATCTCCTGATTTGTTTTTGGGCTATATTAGGCATATATTCCGCATTTATCTATAAAATAGTACATAGACACCTCTAATTATTCAGGTTGAGCTATGGATGATGCGTACAATATCCGAGAGGCTAGAAAGGGGTTTGGTAGGATGCAGAAACTCATTCTTCAATCGCTATATTTATCCTCTGAACCCATCAAAAAATATACTTCTGTCAAAAGCACATTACTCAATCTTCAGGATAGAGGTCTTGTTCAATTAAAAGATGATCAGGTTTCTCTAACCGATTTAGGGCAGGCTGTTTGTCAAATTTGGCAAGGGAAGAATGATGATGGAGGAGTAGATTTTTCACCAGAAGCAGAAAGTGAAGGCAAAAAAGAATCATCTAAATTAACTAAAATTAGAGAGGCAAAGCTTGAGAAAAGTAATCAGTTTCTGGATCTCTACCAACAAGGACTCAGTTATCAAGAGATAGGTGATCAGCATGGACTAAGCAGAGAAAGAGTCAGGCAAGTTCTGAATATTAATCCTGCATTCCATGAGTATTTGGAAGAACGCAAGAAAGAAAAACTTGCTGAAGAGAGAGTGAAAGCACTTGCTGAACAAGAGAAAGAAGAACGGTTAAAGAAAGAACTCTATTCAAGAAGCTTGGCTGTCCTCTATCCAGAACGAGTTGCAAAATTATGGGACTATGATAAAAATGGATATCTAAAGCCTGAAGATGTTGTTTCTAGAACTTTACTCCAGGATATATGGCTTAAATGTCCTCTTGATGGACACTCTTGGAAAAAGAAAGTTGGTGATATTGCCACCATCTGGAAAGATAATGGAACAAGTGGATGCCCAATGTGTGCAGGTAGAAAAAAGAAGGCTGAAAAACAGGCTAGTTTAATAGAAGTTTATCCTGAACTTGTTAGTCAATACTGGGATTATGAAAAAAATAAAGGACTTAATTTAGACCCTGCAACCCTTTCTCTAGGTAGTAATAAAAAAGTTTGGTTTAAATGTCCTCATGATGGAAATGAATGGCAGGCAATTGTTGGCTCAACAATCAATCAACAGTGGTCAAAGGGTAATGCTGGATGCCGAGTATGTAATGGTACTAATGAAAGAAAGCGAGGGGAATGGGGTAAAGCAAATCTTATTGGGGTTGAATTTTCTGATGAAGTTGCTAAGTATTGGTTTTACGAAGCAAATAACGAACTAGGACTCGCTCCTCTGAAATTAACCACTGGATCGAGTAAAGAAGCTTTTTTTAAATGTCCTATTGATGGTTATGAGTGGGTAGCAACTATCAGAGCAATTGCAAGAAAATCTTGGAAAAACGGGAATAGCGGCTGTCCAGCTTGTCGAGGGTTAGTTGCCACTGAAACCACATCATTAATTGCTCTCTATCCTGATTATATATCTCAGTATTGGGATCACGATAAGAATAATAAACTAGGTATATTTCCTAACAAAGTAACTAGGGGTTGTCAACAAGAAGTTTGGTTTAAGTGTGCTATTGACGGTTACGAATGGAAAACCAAAATAGGTGGAATCACAAAAAGTTCGTGGAGCTTAGGTAATAGCGGTTGTGCGCGTTGCTTTGGCTGGAATATAGAAGCTATCCGTCAGTTTGTTGCTAGTTTAGAAGTTCATATTCCCAACCTAACTCAGGCTGAACTATATAAAATATTTGAGCAATCCGGTGTTTTAAATACAACGAATACTGAGGGACTCAAGATCGTCAAAGATATTATCAAGGGTAAACTGACAGGGCAAAAACTTCGAGATGTAATTCAAGGTAAGCAAATCAAAATATCTGACGTTGAGATTAGCTTAGATGAGGATATAAAAGGAGATTCTGAACTAAAAATTGTTGATGAAACATCTCAAACTTTTGAAACAAATGGTAATTCTCCACAACAACTTGATAAATCTAATGAACTGCCAAGAGTAAAAGTACAGAAAAGCCTAGAATTTCTAAGCAGTCAAGTTGTTGCTTCAGCAGATCAAGAGGCGATTGATTTCTTTATTGCTTCTAGGCTTAATCGGATTTGGGCAGAAGTTTTTGAGGATGAATCTGCTGTTGAAGGTGTAGAAGCATTTACCGATGAGGGTTATGGTCGTCAGGTGAGAGATCAATTTCTTGACGAATACAACCAAGCGCGGGATATGCAAATTCCGTCAGGTTGGGCATTCCGCATTAATGGCAAAATTACCCCTCCAAACTTAATGCAGAAGCTAGCGGCGGTACAGCTACGCAATCGAAAGCGGATGTTAAATCTTTCGTTGACAGGAACAGGTAAAACGATAGGTGGCATTCTTAGCAGCCGCATTATTGATTCTCATCTCACAATAATTATCTCTCCATTAGATACAATTCCAAACTGGCATGGAGAAATCAAGCACGTTTTTCCAGATAGTCGAGTAACAATAAAAAACTTCAATCCTCATTGGTTAGAGATTGAGGAGGGACATCACTACATTCTGCTGAATCATGAAATGTTCCAGCAACCCTCAACACCTACTCACATTCGACAACTGCTAGAACGATACAAAATTGACCTCATCATTGTAGATGAGATTCATCGTTGTAAACATCGTAGTGATAATCCATCCAAACGACGACAGATGGTTCTTGCACTAATTACTAATGCAGCGGAGAAGAATCCGGCTCTTAATGTGCTTGGAATGAGTGCAACTCCTGTAATTAACAACCTAAAAGAGGGTAAAAGTTTAGTTGAGTTAGTAACAGGTGTAGAACGATCGGATTTAGGTGAAACAGCTACACTCAACAACTGTATGCGTTTACATCAGGCGCTTGTTACTCTGGGAATTCGCTCTAGAGTCAAGCCCAAGATCAAAATTAACAGGGTTTCGATTCCAGTTGATTGTACTCACTCGGTTGATGAAATGCGGGAAAAAGCTACATCTATTTTAAAGATGGAGCAACTTCTTACCCGCGCCAGAATTCCAGCCATTTTGAAGGAACTTCAACCAAAAACAATTGTTTATACTCATTACGTTGAGGGCATTGTCGATCAGTTAAAAGAGGCGATCGAGGGAGAAGGATGGACTGTCGGTTTTCACATGGGGGGAGATAAGAGTGGCCGTAACAATTTTATTGATGGCTCTACAGACATTTTGATTGCTAGTAGTGCAATGGCTACTGGTGTCGATGGATTTCAACGAGTTTGCGATCGCCTAATTCTGAATATTCCACCCTGGACAAGTGCTGAATTAGAGCAGCTAGAAGGGCGATTGAATCGTCAGGGGCAAATTCACGATACTCTCACTATCCTCATGCCTGTAACTTATGGTTTAGACAACGGAGAACGCTGGAGTTGGGATGAGGGGCGATTAGCTCGGTTACAAAACAAACAAACAGTTGCCGATGCTGCGGTTGATGGTGTGATGCCTCAAGGTCAGCTACGTACAGAATCTCAAGCATTTCGAGACTTGCGGCAGTGGTTAGAACGATTGAAAACAGGCGAACAAAAATCAATTATTCGCCCTAGAATCTTTGTTCCACTTCCAGATGTTGACCCTATAGATGTGCAGCGACGTAATTTTCAGTACGGTGATTTTAGCCGTATGAATGCTCGTTGGAATAGCAGCTACAGTCACACTACCTACGAACGCTTACAAGGCAATCCAGAAGAGTGGATGCAATACCATACGCTTTATCAAGAAGCTCGAAAAACCTGGTCAGTTACTCCTTATGAGGAGGCTATCAAGTGGCTTCAGAAGCGCTCGGATTTAGTAGTGGCTGATTTTGGTTGTGGGGAAGCGTTGATAGCTAAAGCTCTTGCTAGTAAGCATACCGTTCACAGTTTTGATTTTATTGCTATCAATGATTCAGTCATCGAATGCGATATGACTCATGTGCCTTTAGAGGATAGCTGTCTGGACGTTGCGATGTTTAATTTGTCACTGATAGGTTTGAATATGTCTGATTATATTCGAGAAGCAGCCCGTACAATCAAACTTGATGGACAGCTCTGGATTTATGAGGTAACTTCCCACATCAAAGATATTCAAGGGTTTGTTAGTGGACTAGAACTAGCAGGTTTTAGAATAATTGAAAATATCGAGGTATGGAAATTCCGGTATATTCGAGCAATCAAATCCGAAGAGGTTGAACTATCTCAAATTAGAGTACAACTCTAGTGTACCAAGCGGGCTAACAAATCGTTGTCGCGGAATTTTGAGGGCGGATTTGCAAATTTCGCTTGAGTTTCAAGCTTTATGGGGTCATACGGGCGATCGACTTTCACGAAAAGACTGCGGTAATCTAGAACCATAACAGATGCTTGCTAATATACAAGTAGCAACTTGGTAGAGCCTATGACATTAGCAATTGCGATCGAACCTGCCCAGGAAAGAAATTAATGCTCATGACGTTGTACGAGTCTGTAAAACTCGCGTCGTTTTTCACAGGAAATAACTATGCCCTTCAGCGCTTACAAAACAGTCAGTTCAGTCCTCAAAGAATTTCAGATTACCTACACGGAATCTAACTTCATAGTAGAAACAGAGTTTCACGTCTCTGACTATTTTCGAGAAGATTTAGAATTTACAATGCGAGAAGGAGTGGTTGACAATTCTGAATTTGCAATTTGCGAAAATTTAATTTATCCAGTGATCAAAGAAGTTTGGAAGCGCTATTACAGCGGATTTGTTTTGTGGAGCCATCAATCTCTCACCTACGATCAATATCTTTTTGGATTTCCTGAATATATTTTAGCTAAACGTTCTTCATTAGGAAAAGTTGTTTTTGAACAACCTTACTTTCTGTTAGTAGAAGCGAAACAAGATAACTTTGAAAATGGATGGGCGCAGTGTTTGGCGGAAATGATTGCGGCACAGCGACTGAATGAAAACTCAGAGCAAGATGTTTTTGGAATTGTATCAAATGGGGGAGTCTGGCAGTTAGGCAAACTCAAATCTAATGTTTTTACTCGCAATCAAATGTTTTATACAATTCAAGAATTAGATCGGCTTTTTGCCGCGATCAATTACGTGTTTCAACAGTGTGAATTGCTGTTGGATGCTGAAATTGGCGATCGCACTTAAACACTATACCCCATCAATCCGCTTCCCCAATCAATGTAAAAGCCGCCCAATTGCTGGGTTGAGGATTCAGCCGCATCGTCGCTAACATCGCCTGCCGCAGCGCCACCGCTTTATCGGAATTCTGCTGCAATTGACGGTAAAATTCTGTCATTAAATCCGCTGTCGGTGCGTCGGGCACAAACCACAGCGATACCACAATACTCGAAACTCCGGCAGAAATAAACGATCGCGACAACCCAAGCACCCCATCCCCCGAAATCGTTCCCCTGCCCGTATTGCAAGCGCTCAGCACCACCAATTCCGCGTTCAGCTTCAGGTGAAAAATCTCCCCAGAAGTCAGCAAACCGTCGCCTGCTGCATCCCCTTGATGTAGGGGCGGTGCCCCCGTGCCCGCCCCGGTTGGGGGAGTGCGATCGGGTGCAAGCGCGATCGCCCCCGGTACTCCCAAATTCCGATCTTGAAGTTCGTTGAGCAATCCGTGAGTCGCTAAATGAATGATTCTCGCTTGCGACATCTTCTGCGCGATCGCCCTTTCCGTAGCATCCTTGCCGACAACTGCTTGCGTTCCCAGTATGCTCGCAATTGCGATCGCTTCTTTTTCGGCCCCCGGCAAAGGACTCAAAGGTGTCGGCGCCTCATCCGGGATCGATCGAATGCTGGGCATTGTCGGATTTCCGACTACCAATACTTGCGAGTTCGGGTGCGATCGCAGGCGCTGCCGGTGCTGGCGAGTTAAATCTAATACTTGAATTGAAGGTGCAATTGAGATAGTATGTTTTTCTATTATATAATTGCCGGCGGCATCTTGTAAAGCTGCAAAAGGAATTAAAAACAGCACGCCTTGGGGGATAAAAATTACCCGCTCGCCCTCATTTTTTGGTAAAATATTTGCGATCGGTTCTATCAATAATTTATAGGTTTCATGCAAGTGGCGGTTGATTCTCCGAGCTGAAACCTTTGCTGAATTATTGCCACTTTCTGCGGCGCGAGCATCCGGCAGCCCTCCGCGATTTCTGCCCGTAGCTGCTGCTACTAGCGTATTCTTCGCCGCCTCAGACAGGGAAATATTTAAATTGCTAGTATCAATTTGGCGGAAGGCAATATCGCCACCAGGTGCGATCGCCCAGATATAAACTTTTTCATCAACAATTGAATATTCAATTAATGTTGCTTTTTGCTCCGCAGCAATCCGTTTAATTTGCGCTAAATTTGGCGGTTTGGACGCCGCCAACTGCTCGGATTTCTCAGTTCCCAAGCGAGAAGCCAACAGCTCGGCAAATGCTCGCGCCCTGCCTCTTTCCGCAATTTCTAAAGCTGCTTCAGTTTTGTTTTGAGCAATCAAAGCTTGCTGCAAAAAACTGTAAGTTTCAGCTTGCCTTTCAAACAGCGATACTTTATTTTCGTCAGTCAATCCCGGTCGCAGCGCTTCCCAAACTTCCACCGCCGCCATTAATTTCTTTGTTGCTTCTTGAAAGGTGCTGCTTTTTAACAAAGTTGCGCCGATATTGCTGAGAGTATAGCCTTCGCCCGAAGTATTATTTACTTCCCTAAAAACGGTTAAAGCTTGCTCGTAGAATTGCAGCGCTGTTTGATAAGAATTTTGCTGTCGGTGAACTGTTCCCATGCGGTCGAGGGTGACAGCTTCTCCGGGGCGATCGCCGATTTCCCGCCGAATTGCCAAAGCTTGTTCTAGAGATACCAAAGCTTTGGGATATTCAGCGAGATTGCTGTAAGCAAAACCGATATTAGTTAAAGTTCGACCCACTCCCATGCGATCGCCCGCTGTTTCCAAAATCTCCAGCGCTTGTTTGTAGTAAGATAAAGCTTCTGGATATGCACCTTGATTGCCGTAATTTAGTCCAATGTTATTGAGAGTTGTACCTTTGCCTCTACCGTCATTTACTTTCTCAAAAATTGCCAAAGCTTGTTGGTAGAATTCCAGAGATTTTTGATACTGACCGAGATTGTCGTAAACTGCCGCCATGTTATTGAGAGTTGCCGCTTCACCCACCGCATCTTTCACTTCGCGCCGCAGCGTCAAAGCTTGCTGGTAAAATTCCAAAGCTTTTTGATACTGACCGAGATTGCGGTAAACTGCCGCGATGTTTGTCAGGGCTGTGCCTTGCTCTTTCCGAGCCTTTTGCTGTTGAAAAATTGTCAGTGCTTGCTGATAGTAATTCAGCGCTTTTTGCGACTCGCCTAGATTGTTGTAAACCAAGCCAATTTGGTTGAGCGTTGCTGCTTCTGCCTGGGGTTCGCTAATTTCCCTGAGAGTTGCCAAAACCTGCTCGAATGTTTTCAAAGCTGCACGGAATTGACTTTTGTTTAATTGCTCGGTAGCTGCTTGATATAGCTGTTCTGCTTCCGACTTTTTGGTGGCGCGAACTGTTGGGGTTTGTGCCAGAGATATTTGAGGACAGAAAAAGAGCACCGGAGATGGAGACGCCCACAGCAGAAGCGTTGCACTCGCTAACAACAGGTATCGGGTATAAAATGTTTGGCAGTCGATCGCCACAAGCAGCTTTTATTCAAGGGATTATAATGAGTGTAGATGATTTTCGGTAAATTTACGCATACATTATGAGCAAATTTAACAATTCTAAAGACTGGCGCGATCGGGGTGCTGTGCTAGGTTTAATTTTTACCCTCAGCAGTATCTTGATTTTTCCAGTCTTAGCCCAATCTACGCGCGAATCCCAGAGCGTTTTTCAGCCCTCTTCCGTGCTTGACTCCCCTCAGCGTTCCGGCGGCAATATTGCGGATACTCTTGCTAGAGAAAGCGAATTCAAAACACTTACTTCAGCTTTGGCTGTTGCTGGTTTGACGGATACGTTGAAACAAGAGGGGCGTCGTTTAACAATTTTCGCTCCTACCAATCAAGCTTTTCGGAAAAATGCCGCCGTCTACGCGCAGCTACTCCAGCCGGAAAACAAGGATAAATTAGCGAGAGTTTTGAAATATCATTTAATTGCTAGCAGCGTCACTCCTGAAGACGTGAATAAAGGTGAAATCAAAACTGTTGAAGGCGGCACGGTAAAAATTAGCGTCGCGCCTGATGGAGTGATAATCAACGATAATGTTAAAGGAGTTCAACCGTCAATTGAAGCTAGCAACGGCGTAATTGTGCGGGTAGACAATTTACTTTTACCCCCGGATTTTCAACCTTGAAGCAATTTTTAGGTTTGTATTAGGTTCGTATTAAGTTCGTATTGGGTTCGTAGTTGCGCTTTAGCGCTGAAGCGCAACTACGAAATTTTTTTACTCCTTTGGACTCGAAGAATTAGTATTATTGAACCGCGAAGATGCGTTCGGCGAAGCCGTTCGCGAAGGGTAGGACACGAAGAATCAGAAAGAAGAAGGAAGAAGTAGATAAGCTGTTTCGCATTTAAATTGTGATAATAGCATTTCCTTTGTTTTTAAGTTTCCGTCCCCATTTGATAACCAATTCTCCTTCATTTAAAAGCTTATGCAACAAAACTTCTAATTCTTCAATTGATTTAAA
>NZ_JAUBPO010000175.1:0-9164 GCF_036700785.1 Microcoleus sp. S28C3
CATTTTAACTCCTACTTAGATTTACATCCCTCATTATACACGTTTGAGGATTTACAAATCATTTGCGATCGCTATAGAGCCCATCCCACAAAAAAATCAAAATCATTCCGCTATTACGCAACGCCACGACAGACCTTGGGAGTATCGCCAGCAAGATAAAAGCTGATGTACAGCAAACTTTATTGAGTTTTGCTCTTCCTCCAAAGCTTGACAAGCTTTCGGAAATCCTCATTATCAATTTCTGTGAGCAATGCTTTTAGCGCTTCCTTGACTCCCGATTGATGCACTTCGGAATAGACATCATGGGCTGCTGCGGGGTTTTTGTCCGCGATTGCTTTCCGTATCCGCGCTTGAAGCTTCTGAACTAACTCCGATTCGCTGGTGGCAACTTGCTCGGCGGTTGGTTGGTTGGAAGTCGCAACAGATTCAGGGGTGGATTCATCGGATGAATACGGGGTGTCAAGGGATTCGCACGGAGTTAGTAGGGGGTTTGTTAGTTGACTTAAATTCCGGCCTGGTAAGGGTTCTGGTATTTCGACGGGGTTGGTGGGGTTCAAACCTACTTTTTCTATTATTTCTGACTGCTGACTTGTGATTTGGCTTTCTTCAGTCAACCCAGAAGAAGCCTCTAACTTTTCTGAACAGTGATGACTTGCACCGCGACTTTCCTCAGTCAACGAAGAAGAAGACTCTAACTTTTCTGAAAAGCTTTGAGCTTCTAAACCCTGTAAATGGCTGTAATTCCCGTCTGATGAGGGTTCTGAACCTCCTATCAACCCCGTATCAACCCCATTTAGCTCTGTGTTGCACCCCGTATCAGTGGGGAAATTCTGGGGAATAAGCGCCGAAAGTGAATCGGAATGAGTGGGCGACGTTTCCCCTTCGGTGCGAAACCTCAATCCTTCAAACCAACTGCGGCCGCCGGAGCGTCTCCACTTAACTCCGCTAAGTTCCAGATAATCGTTGCAGAGTTCCGAGAGCATCTTGGGATACTTGATATGAGAAACTGCCTTGAGATTGGAGTCGCACCAATTCTTGTAGTGTTCGTAGATTTTGCCAGTCGGCGTAGAAGCAGTCGGGTCTACAATCAAACAATCGTCGAAGTGAGCCGCGACGCTGTTGGTTTGCACCTTCATATCCCATTCTTGGAGTTTGAATTCTGCAATCTGATTCTTGCCCACTCCTTGAATGCGTTCGCTGACGGCGCTGTCAGAAAGGTTGAGGGCTACGGCAATAAGCTGAGAGATTTCTGCATCCATCGCCGCTTCAATTCTCGAATTTCGCAGCACCGCTGGTAAGGGATTGTCGAAATGAACCAGGCACAAGCGACGGTCTAAACCAGTAGTATCGCCTACAAAAATTGGGTTGTTGCTTCCAACAATTAACAAGCCGTAGAAGAAAGCATCAGAAGCCGGCTTGTACACTTCCCGGTAGCTGACGGCATCGCCGCCGGTCATGGATAATATCGCATCCACACCCGAAGCAGTGCGCTCGTCGGGACAGGCTACCAATTGCTTGTCGATGATGCTGGCCATTGTTGAGCCGTCATCCATATTCTTCAGCTTGCATCCTTTCCAATTCTCTCGCCCTACTATTTTCTGGAGCAGTCGAATAAATGTACCCTTGCCACTCCCCGGCTTCCCGATTAAGTGAACGAACATCTGCAAGTCAAAAAACCGGAACTTAAGCAATCCGTTGATGACTGCCAACAGTTTGAGGATTTTCTGGTGGTCGCCCTGCATTGCCGTATTCATCCATCGGTAGGTGTTTGGGCAGTTGTTGCGGAGGATGTCAATCGCCTCGGCGTCAGTTCCCGTCAACGGCTTGTACGAGTAAGGTAAGTAGGAAGTAAAGCCCGTAGCCGGAGAGTGTTTGAGGATTCCACCCGTCAGGCTGTCCCATACCGAATCGTCGAAAGCGATGTAGCGCTTCCTATCCCAGATATCCCAATGCTTAACTCGTAAGTCGTCAGTGAGCAGGCTCAGCACGTCTGTGATGTAGCTAGAACCTTTGTACTCAATATTTCTGGCATCGATGGTGGTTTTGACCAGGGTTCTAAAATTCCCGTCGTCGGTACGTTCCCAGTGCTTGCCCGTCCAAATCCGCCAAGTTTTGGTTTCGTTGTCAAATTTCCAAATCTGCCCGTAATCTTCCGCTAACTGGCGGGCAAGTTTTCTCGGTGTGGGTGGCTTTGATGCTGTGAAGTTTTGACCCTCGTCGTCAAGATTGCTCTCCCATTCCTGAAAGCTGATTGACTTCATAAGCATCCGCCTGAACTCTTCTATTCCTTTTCTTTGGATAAAATCATCCATACCTTTGGTTTCTCCTTCAGTGCCTGGTTCCCATTGTCCAGTAATGCTGCGAACGGGTACACCAAACTTAAGCAACTGGCGGCCGAGTTTCCGCTGTTCCCAAATGACGCTGGGATTGGTGGCTGCATCTGCATCAAACGCAATAATGAACCCAAAACCGGCACGAGCGTAGCGTTCGAGTATGGCAACGAGAAAGCGTTGACCTTGCAAGTCGTTTTTCTTGGCAGTCAGTCCCATGCTGATGCCCATCAAGGCAATTGTAGGTAAATCGTGGCTGCATCCTGCGATGGCCTTCCAGATTCCTTCAGTTAGTAAGATGTAGGGCTGACCGTTAATGTGGTAGCAGTGCTCTGCAAGCTTTTCAGTATCCCAATAGTCTTTATCGGTAGGATGCTGGGGGAGAAAAGCGTCGTATTCCCCTAACGGGGTGCGGTATTTGGGTGCCTTTTTATCTTCTCTTGACTTCCACGGCTTGTCTGGCCTGAACTGAAATTGTGTGCCTGCTCCAATAAAGAAGATGCCACCAGACTTGGCGGTATAACCCAAGTAAACTGATGCCTCGTCAGCAGATACGGTTCGGCAGTTGGCGTAACTCCACTCGTTCAGCAGTCCTCTGCTCTCAATGTGGCTCTTGTGTTTGGGGCAAAGGTACGCGGTAGTTGATAAAAATTGATCTGCAATATTCATAGATGCCTCTTTCGCTACTCATAGCGCTGCGTGCTGGTTTTTTATGAAGAAAACCCGCGCCTAGTAGAAGAGACGGCTCTGCTTTAACTACCGTTGATTGGCATTTGGTGCAAAATCTGCGGTAATGGCAGAAATAGATTATGATGAATCTAAACTTTTTTATTTTTGATTGTTCGTTGTCTCTTCTAAAGACGCGGACTTTTTTTTTGTCTGGTCTAATCGATGCGGGCGGTCGTTTGTTGACAACAGCCTTTTCAAATTCTATACGCGGACGTATTGCGAGCGACCGTTAGCTGGCAAGGAATTTCCAAATCGAAAAATTCCAATTGTTGCCGAGCGCAATTAATCCGGTTCATCTTCAGCTCCCGGAATCCTCCAAGGGTCGATGCCATTCTCTCTAAGCAAGCGCTCAAAGTAGTCACGCTCGGCTCTGGCTTCATCCTCAACCCAAAACGCTTCTCTGATATTTTGTTCTAGCTCAAGAACTCGTTGGCTCAGAAGGTCGTTTCGTTCAGTCTCGGTGCGGGTAACGCCGAAAGCTTCGTCAAACCGACGTTCGAGAGATTCGGTAAGCAGCGCCCACGAAAGAAGAAACGCCTTACGATTTCCCTTGTAGGCACGAGTTAGCCAGTAGGCAGTAACCACGTTCAACGGGAGCGCATTAATGCGGGTTTGACCTCGTTGACCCAGCTCGGACTCAACTTCAACTGACTCCGGGGTGTAATCCGTATATGCCTCTCCCAGTAAAGCTTTAGAGCCATTCGATCTCAAAAAACGTAATGCGTAAACCGGAGGCTCATCAATTGTTTCTGCCGCCTGTGTCTGGCTCATCCGGTAACTGCCGTCTGGCAGCATGAACCCATCGACTGTGAGGGAACCTATTTGCACCGAGGCTCGAACGGCTCTAACTGATTCGGTCATATTTTCTCCCGTGTTTGACCTTTACTCGAACGCTTGCTGATTGTTGTCGCGGGTTTCCTGTATTGTACCAACACCGTGGTTTTGCTAAGCCTGAGCTTTGTTCGCAAACCGCTGTGGAGTTTTAACCATTCGTTACATGATATTATCGTGTAAATCCAAACGATTCTTTCTCCCTAGTTTACCATAAGATATAAGGTGAGCTAGGGACAGTTATGTTGGTAATAAAAAGACGTTCTATCGATAAATTTGTAAAACCTGTGAAAGCACGCGAGTTTTGTAGGCTGTGGTTCAATGCCGATGCCCAGATGGAAGCTACTAGGGGCTATAGAGCGGAATGTGTTCGCTTGTTGAGTCGTATCCTAGCCGTGCAAACAGAGACTATTTCGAGTAAATGGGGAAGCGGCATTGATTTCGAGAAAATGCCCGAACAGTACGAACGAACCCTCGCTTATGCCAATTCTCTCCGTTCTATCCTTGACGCAGCGGGCAACAATCCCGAACTCTCCAACATTATTGCCGAGCGCCTCAAACAATCGCATTAGTGATTCACCGGAAAGTAATACCTGATATTATATGGTAAACTCCTTGACCGACCACAACGCAGGTTTTAGTGTTGGAATGACGCCCTGGTGCAGTGGTGCAAACACTTTCCCCAGAACTTCTCCCATTCGCTGATAACACCAGCTACCAAGGAGCAACCTTATGTTCGCAGATCACGGGCAGCCAGCGCAACCCGCCCAACCAAGCTTTGTAGAAATACCCAATCCCTGCGTCACGACCACAATGGGACGTATAGAAGTGACCGATGTTCGCCCTGAAACTGTCACTGGTCGCCTACTGGATGACCAAAATAATTTGATAGAGGAAGACGGACAGCCAGTTTACATCTGCGTTCGGAAACATGAGATTGTGTGTCCCACCGAACGAGCCGACGTGATGAGTTGGTGGCAACTGGAGCAACAAGCGGTTGCGGGACACACGACGCCCCGAAAATATTCCCTCGAATCCTTGATTAATCGCTTGGATGGACTCAATTTGGATGAACTCTACGCTGTCCGAACCTTTGTTTGTTTGGAAGCCGACCCGTTCCAAGCATATTCGGGTAGCGTCAACAGCGACTTATCCCACTTGCAGGCTTGGTTCCCGACAGTGCGAGTTCTTGAGCGGGCGGAACAAAACCAACTAGCAAGCGCGCTCTGCTGGCGAATAGCTAGCAACTCCAACGCATCAAGCGCACCCACACCAGGCGACGGGAGGGACGATCGATAGCGATCGCCAGTTTCTTTCATCAAGATATCACTGAGGCATGACTATGACCAACGGCAATGGGTCTAACGGCGTGTCGCCTAACGGTGATACGCCCCAACCCGATCCAATACAAAAGTTAACGGAATACGTCGAATCTGTGGAGATTTCTCTGGAAATCCAGGAAGATAAAACAGACGTTATTGAAGATCAGGTGGCAAATCTGACCGAGCAGATAACCGAATTGAAACAGCAAGTGAAAGACATATATGGAGACGAAGAAGACTGGGAACGTATGTCAAAGACTTGACGGGCTTATCACACGCCGTCAAGCTAAAAACCGATTGCAACGTTCCAAGCTGGAGCGAACCAAGCGCTTGCGAGATGAAGCTGCTTTGACCCGACCTTTTAGAAAGTCTCCCCTGCTAGACTTCGTTAATGATTTGGTACACCGTCCGCCGAGCCAGGAACAGATGCGCCAGCTTAAGGAATTGCTCTTAGAAGAACAGAAAGTGATCGCTAAACTCATTGCCTTAGTTGACCAGCACCTAGAGTAGCGGTCTGTCATTCGCGAAACAGCCCAGTGACACCTGCTGCTGGGCGAGTTTTGTTTTTTGTGGATGAGGGGCGATCTCGTTCGGGGATTCTTGATTTCCCTTGGCAAACGCCCTGCGTGGATTAGCTGCGAGTTGAGTGAATTCCCTGCTGTTGTACCCGACTTGAGTCAGTGGAAACGAGAGGTTATAAAAGAGCCAATTGAGCCAACCGCTGACACAAATAAACAGAATATGGGAGTTGACCAAACAAGCGAAATTGATGACCCAGAACAACTTTGGGAACTAGCCAAACAGCGTCTTGAAGAGACTTTTAAGTCATCTGATGACGGAATTGTCACCCCTCAACCTCTGCGGTGAACAATCGCAAGCGCGGTTCCCGAACAGAGGAGGGGAGTGCTGCCACTCCCTTCAAGTCTACCTCTCGGCTTTACCCCAGAAACCGGGTTTCTTGCTGCGAGCTCTAGTTTCTGAGCGCGGCGATTTGTCCTAGTTTCTTCTCGGCATATAAGCGTAAGTCCGACCCTCCTGTGTCTCAAAAATCCATCTTTCTGCTGAAGCTACAGCCCTTTGGCGAGCTAGAATATGTAAGTTAGTGCTTACATTAATTGAGATGAGTAGAACGAATCGAAGTGCAGCAGAAACCCGCGATCGCCTGTTGAAAGCCGCGATTGAAGTTTTCTCTACAGAAGGCTACGTTGGAGCGACAACTCGCGAAATTGCTCGTGTTGCAAATGTGAGTGAAGTAACTTTATTTCGCCGCTTTCAGAGCAAAGAGCAAGTGTTGAGCGCGGTTGCCCGCCACATTACAGCATTGCGGACGGAGGCGTTGGCGCATCAAGACGAATGGACTTATGACCTGCGCCGCGATCTCCTGCATTATGCAAAGCTCCACGACGATACGCTGGAGGAGTACGAAGCTCTATTTCGGATGTTTATTGGTGAAGCTCACCGGCATCCGACAGAAGCACTGGAGGTGCTTCAGCAATCATTTTTACCGCTGCGTGAAAAACTAATTTCCTACCTACAAACCTGTGTTGAACGCGGCAGTATTCGTCCGAATGTTGACCTGCCACTAGCAGTGGATCAATTAACTGGAATGCTGCTGTCTGGTATGATTCGCCGCCATGTTTCTCAAGTAAACCGGGGCTACAGCCGTAAACGATACATCGAAGGGTGTGTGGATTTATGGGTGCGGGGAGTCAGCACAGCAGCGTCTCCTGTAAGTCGTACTCCGTCTCCAGAATGAAGGCTCCTGACAATTTTCGTCTGAATTTGGCATTTTCCGATTGAAGCACCCTAACCCGTTGCGGTGGTGCGAAGCACCTGCCGTGAGCGATCGCAGAAATAGAGACTAAAGATGGAACGCCCTCAAATACAGAGTCATGCAACTGAACCGGATTCTATTGATTTGGAAGAGTCTGAGCTTCAAGGCCAGCAAAACGCTCGACAAAACGCTCAACAAAAGCGAGCAAAACCATTAAAAAAATTGAAACAATCTGCCAGCGATGCAGCCGGGTACGTGCAGGGACCGCTCAAGTGGGCGATCGCCCTGACGGCTTCTCTGGGAGCCATTCTAGAAGTCATTGATACCAGCATTGTGAACGTTGCTTTAACAGATATGCAGGCGACATTAGGCGCAACTGTGACCGAAATTGCTTGGGTCGTAACGGGTTACGCGATCGCCAACGTTGTGATGATTCCGCTCTCTGCCTGGTTGGGGGACTTCTTCGGCAAGAAAACCTACTTTGTCTTTTCAATGATCGGGTTCACAGCCGCCTCGATGTTATGCGGTCTATCCATCAACCTGCCGGTGCTGGTGGTAGCTCGAATTCTTCAAGGCTTTTGCGGAGGCGGACTGTTGGCAAAAGCGCAAGCGATTCTGTTTGAAACTTTTCCCCCTGCGGAACAGGGGTTAGCGCAGGCGGTGTTTGGAGTTGGGGTGATTGCAGGTCCGGCTATTGGTCCCACGCTAGGCGGCTATCTGACCGATACATTAGGCTGGCGCTGGATCTTCTTTATCAATTTGCCCGTCGGCATTGTGGCTGTCATCATGGCGATCGTGTTTCTCCGACCTGACTCGAAGCAACACGGACGGAGCCAGCAGAAAGTGGACTGGACAGGAATTGTACTGCTGTGTATTGCGGTAGGTAGTTTGCAAGCATTTTTGGAAGAAGGGGAAAAAGAAAACTGGTTTGAATCGGGTTTCATTGCGCTCCTGGCGTTTGTGGCGGTTGTGGGGCTGTTTCTGTTCATCTGGCGAGAACTCAGCACAAAAGCACCAGCAGTTGACTTGCGGGTTCTGCGGCATAAATCCTTAGCAGCCGGTAGCCTTTACTCTGGTATTTTGGGCATGGGGTTGTACGGAGCATTGTTTGCTGTACCGCTGTTTGCTCAAGGCGTGCTGCACTTTTCGGCAACGCAAACCGGATTTTTACTCGCTCCTGGAGCTTTAGCATCCGCCATCATCATGGTTTTACTGGGCAAAATTTCGACTAAGGTGGATGCCCGCATTTTAATTGCGCTGGGAGCTGGTGGAACGGCAGCCGTCATGTTCGAGCTGGCAAAAATCACGCCCCAAACCGGAACTGATGATTTGTTTTGGCCCCTAATCTGGCGCGGTGCAACTACGGTTTTGATGTTCCTGCCCCTGAGTTTGGCAACATTGGGTTCCATCCCCAAAGAAGATGTATCGGCTGGCTCGGGCTTCTATAACTTGACTCGTCAGCTCGGCGGTAGTATTGGCATTGCCATTCTGACCTCATTGCTGGCTCGACGAGAGGCTTTTCATCGAGCCATTTTGTTGGCAAAGTTAACGCCTTACGATCCAGAAACAACTGAGCGGCTCAGCGCACTCACTGGTCTTTTTCAGAGTCGCGGTTCTGATGCCGCAACTGCCCAACAGCAAGCCCTCGCCGCGCTCTCCCAATTAGTCAATACGCAGGCAGCCGTTCTATCCTACGCAGACATTTTTCGCTTTGTAGGCATTGTCTTTCTCTGCTCGCTGCCATTGCTGCTGTTTCTCGGCAAGGGAGGCGCTGGAGCAGCATCACCTGCTGTTCACTAATTGCTTGATTGTAATTCTGTAGCGATTACTCCACAGCCTCCGGTTGGATACTTTGAGCTCGCTGGCCTCAAACAACCAATTTGTGAGGAGCTTGTAAGTTACCTAACTCAGTAGGTGACTCTGCTTGCCAACATCGTCGCCTCCTCTATTGTCAAGTAGCAATTGCTCGTGTCAGGTGATATCACTTGTACCGACACGAGTACGGTGCGGTGAATGTTGGCGCGACCGAAATAATCTTGTATTGCCCTGGTGTCTATCCCTTTGAGCGGCAAAAAATGCGGGAGTCTTATAGCTCCCTCAAACCCAGCCCTGTCAAGGTGAGTGCTGAGCCTGGTTTAGAAGCCTTGCTGTAGAAAGATGACGGTGACGTGAGTTCAC
>NZ_JAUBPO010000176.1:0-9131 GCF_036700785.1 Microcoleus sp. S28C3
AATCAATCCTCAACATTTAAGAAATTGGTTTGCTAATTGTTGCTATTGTACTTCATAACAGCGGGAACCGCTGTATCAAGCCCTTCAGCACTCACACTATTTGTCGGGAAAAGCACGGCATTAACGCCAGCTTCTTCAATAAAGTAAATTCCCAATTTAATCTTAAAATTGGTTGCTTGATTATTAAATTTTAGAGCCTTTTCCAACAGTTCATTGGCAACATAATTAACGGCTGCTTTACTTTCTTTAATGCGTCGTTTGTGGGCTGGATTTTCCTCATCTACCCGGAGAAAGTTGGAAAAGTAATCCGCAATAAAATTAGCCGATAGTCGATTACTACGCCAGCGCTTTTTTATTGGAAGTGAACTTGGGGTAAAGGTTAATTCCAACGAATCCTGTTCAGGGGAAAAGCTTGCTACGAAATCTCCGAAGATTTGAGGCATTGCTAGTTAGATTCTACATAACAAATTTTCTAATTTTATGATGATCGAGGTAATTATATCACAAATGTGTACTCACTCAGAGGTTTGTTTTTTCGAGCTATTGGCGATCGATCTAAACCAATGCGGCTGCTTGAGGCTGTGACTTGTTTTCTACCCCTAATTGGGTCCGCTTCACTACCAACAACGTAATATCATCAAATACTTTTTGAGTGCCGATATGTCGCCGTACATCGTCAATCACCGCTTGCTTAATTTCTTGTGCCGACAAATGCCAGTTTTGGCTAATGACTTCACACATCTGCTCAACGCCATACTGTTTTTTGTTAATGTCTTTTGCTTCGGGAATACCATCAGTATATAGCACTATACCATCTGCTATTTGTAGCTCAATTGAAATGTGACTGATGAACTCCGCAATGTCATCGTCAAGAGCAATCGGAAAACCTAAATCCATCGTGTCGATGCGCTCAACCTGTCCCCCGTTTCGCACAATGATTGTTTCTTCATGTTGTCCACTAATGCTGACCCATCCTTTTGAGTAATTTAAAATCGCCAAGGTGAGACTTTTCTCGGAGTTCATCCGCTGGACGTTTTTGTAGAGGGTGCGGTTGATTACATCTAGAAACAGCACCGGATCTAGTTCGCGGATCTCATTGAGGGTACGAACGGCCGTTTGCGCCATCAGCATCAAGATACCGCTTTCGAGTCCATGTCCCGTGACATCGCCGATGCCAAGAGTGACAACGCCATCGGTGTTTAAAACATCATAATAGTTGCCGCCGACTTCATCGGCAGCCTCCATGTATGCGGCAATATCGAGTCCTTCAATTTCCAGTTCTTCAGCATTGGGCAGAATCATTTGCTGCATTTGACGCACGATATCCAATTCCGCACCCATGCGGAGATTGTCTTCCTTAAGTCTTTTGTTGAGGGTAATGATTTCGTCGTTGGCACTTGCTAGTTCTGTGGTACGTTCTTTGACTTTATCTTCGAGTGTTTCAAACGATTCTTTGAGTTGCCCTGCCATGCTGTTGAAGGGGTTTCCCAGCTTATCAAGCTCAACGAGCCGACTGTGTTTAACGTGTTGCTCCAAGTTGCCATCTGCCATGTCTTCTGAGGCTTGGGTAATCCGCTCAATCGAGCGGATTACCCAACGGGCGCTGAGAATACCGATCGGGAGTGCTACCCCTAATGCTCCTATACACAACCCTATTGTTGTGCGAGTATTGGCATTAATCTGCCCCATAAAATCGGATTCTGGAACTACAGTCACGATTAGCCAGTTCAAGCCAAACTGGTCTTGCCAAGGATGAACAAGGGCAAAATGTTTCTGTCTTTGGATTTGAATCTCAAGCCTTTGGCTATCTCTAATCTTTTGAAAACTACCAAACTGATTTTGTAGCTTTTGAGCGGTCGTTTGAATCAAAGGATCGGAGATATTTAGCGCACTGAAGCGTTGAGCTTTATCATTCACCCTTGCAAAAGAAGGTTTAGTACCAGAATTCCCAATACTTTCCTTGGCATCTTCCGCTAATTTACTCCTAACAAATGTCGAGGTTAGCACAGTTGCTAGCAGAAGCCGCTGATGAAAGCAACAACCCCGTCAGTTTTATGTATGGTAAAATAGTTCAGGTTAATCAATATGTTTTAGATTTATTCAACCCGCTCGGAATTTACCAAAAATACTCTTCCGAATTCGCAACCTAAATTCTATAAAATGTAAAAGATATTGAGCTAGATTTTATAAAAAAACATAAATCTCGTAAATCTTGTTGAGCAGATAGGAGGTCTAAAAGCGTTTATCTAGTTTCAATAAGTAATATTATTTATGTAGGGGCTAATTTCAGATAGCCCCTACACTATCTTTAGTCCCAGTGACTTATTTTTGCAGCGGATTGAGTTTCGTAACCGAGCTTTCCTTGGCATCTTCAGCGCTATCTTTGAGGAAACCAGAAGCATCCTTAAAGGCGGCGCCTACTCTCTCTAAAATATTGGCATCGGGAGCGCTGCGATCGAATACAGGTTGAACCTTAACTGGCTGTCCGTCTGGCGCTTCTAAGAGAGCTTTATCTCCGCCGAGTTCGGAGTCGAACTTGTCAGTTTCCATAGGTGCAGAGCCCGGATAAAGCAGCTTTGAGGAATTAGATTCAGCGGTAGTCGAGGCCAGGAGCCGATCGCCCATAATCGACAAATCAGCCCGATTCTTTTCTGCTTGAGCAGGCGACTGATTTACTTTAGGATCGGTGGATGTTTTATAATTCGTGTATCCATCACCGCCAGCCTTGTGAGGGTTATTCATTCCTCCCATTTGAACGGGAGGATTCTCAGGCCGGGCACCTCGAACATCGCCCGCATTGCAAGCGGTGCTGGTAAACAGCAGCACACCTGCCATAAATACAGTCAAAAATTGAGTCAAAAATTGACCGATACCCAGTCTTTTAAAAAAAGCAGTTACAGTGTTCACAAAATTTTTCCAATTTTTTACTACTACTTGTTAATAGTAAAAATAAACTCCCCATGCCTGCCTCTAACGGCGGTGATATTTTGCTGCGGATTGCTATCGATATTTTTATAACTTTAGAGGGATTTAAAAACTGTGATCGCCTTCGAGAGATTATTTTTGCTAGGACTTACGCGCGGGTATCTAGAAACCCGGTTTTTTTAACGGGTTTCTAGAGAAAGTTCGGTTGAGCAACTCGCGTACCCGACGGAGAAGAAAAGGGCGGAGGTAGTTTCAAAGCGTAGTCTTCGGGTGCGTGCGTTCCAATAATTGCTTGATGACAAAAGCTTTTCTGTTTTTGACCACGCCCAAAAACGGATACTTGCGAACGACTCCTGCCGTGGAGTTATAAAAATTTTAGACTTTTGTAACCTCCCAGATTCATCTGTGGAGTAAATCTAATATCTAAAATCTCCAATCCACTGACGCGCCCTACTAGCTACTAACCTCAGAATGCTACTTCTATTCTGGGAATTTTTCGACTTTTGCTTCAGCTTGCAAAGTCAGCAAACCAGCTTCCACATTTAGCTGCTGAATTCGCAGGGACATTCCCTCAAGTTCAAAATTTCGCAAGTTTAAAACTTCACCAGCTTTGTCCGCTAAAGCTTCAGTTAACTCCGGCGAAAATTCCTTGTTTTCGGGATACTCGACATCCTGAAGAGAAATTGCCCAACCGCCCGCTGCGATCTCAGGTTTTGCTGTGAAATAAATCTTTTCCGTGGAGGCCGTTTCCCGCACCGATACCTCAGCATTTAAAGCGATTTTTCCGGTTAGCAATTTGCACTCAATAGTTTTAACGTCTATTGTCCGCAGTTGTCCGTCAACAGTAACTTTTAAGTTTTTCAGTTTCCTGCTGATGTATTCGGAATTAAAAGCGCGGTTGATATCGCTTTCTGTTAAAACGGCACGCGCCCCACCGAAGGCAGGCCCGTTCAGTTCAATTTTGCCAAACATAGCGGTGAGGGGATTGACAGCAATATCCTTGACGTGAATTTGCAATTCTTCCACGCGCAAATCTTGTTGCATTACCAATCCTTTGCCCTCAACGGCAACGGCCTCTACTTCTCCCTGGGCTAGCTGGCCCGCATCTGTGTTGACTGTGACAGACAAAGTTTCCGATTCGTCTAATTTGCTAGCAATAGCAATCTCGGCCACTTTGTCGATCGCCTGTTCCCCTAAACTTCTATTTTCTTGAAGCACGCTCAGAATTCCTAATAATATTGTTTAAAAATAGTAGTTAATACTTAATTGAGTTAGCGTCTTCCTCTCGGCAGGTTTCCGGTCTTAAAAAAACTCAGCCAAAGACAGAGGGTTTCTACAAAGTTGCTAAAATTAGTAAAGTGCGCATTGCGCACTCTACATTGACTCGGTTGCTAAGCGGTGAAAAATCAAAAAGTCGGATTTTTGCCAAAAGTTTTTTCCATAAGTTCGATCGCCCGCTACAATAAATAACAGCCGGCACCGCTTTTTGCAATGAATTCAGAATCAACTCTCGCCAGACTACAAGCTACACTTCCCGACGGAAAACTGCCTTCTAGCTACGGGGTATACTTCAAAAACACCCTAGTAGCCCTGTGTCACGCCCTAGAAGACCACATTTTGCAAACCAGCGGCGGGGACAAGATAGAACTCAAACCCCTAGTTTTGGTGGCGTTTCAGCAGGGTAAATGGTATTTACAGGAAGCCGATCGCTACCTAGATATTGCTAATGCCTCTCGGCGCGTTGTCATCGCAGCAGTAGCCGACAGCGGTTTCGCTACCCACAAAACCGGGCAATTAGAAAATGTATCTTTAATAAATCTCGATGAGAGCGACCCTTTAATCCAAGAATGGAATTTAATCATCCTCGCCCCGACATACAAAGCAATGGTGCTTTGCCGCGAACTTTCAGACCAGGAATACTTGCCAGAAGGCAAGCCCGAAGTAGATACAGAACGAAAGTTCTACGGTTTGTGGTCGTTTGACCAGTCTTTGGTGTCGGCTGCTGCAGAAATTTTTATAGAACAGACGCGACATTACAACTCGCCCCTGGCCGACAGTTTACTGGAAATGCACCACGAAATCCTGGCAACTAAAGGCCCGCCCTTGGCAGACATTAGCGGCGTCGTATCGCGGATCGTCACTTACCTGCAAAGTTCTCAGCAGCAAATGGTGGCAATTAACCGCCAAACCCGCGAGTTGTGGGAATTGGAAGGTCAAGCTTTGCGCGTCAGCCGGAATTTGAACGCTAACAAACTTCAAGCTTTTCTGCGGATGGCCCAGCGCGTAGACGAACGCGATACCGCAAACCCCACAGCGTCTTTGCAGGTGGCGGCTTTGTCGGAAACTTTGGGTCAACTGCTGGATTTGCCGGCTTTGCAGTTGCGCAGGCTGCGGCTGGCTGGATTGCTGTTTCGAGTCGGCTTAATTTCGGCCCCGAATGAGGTGTTCGATCGCACTCCCGATGCTTTCGACCAAGCAACTCTAGCATTTTGGCGCGATCGCAGTTTCATCGGTTCCCAACTGCTCCAAGCAATGCCGGAATTAGCACCTGTAGCGGAAATTGTCAAGCACCAACTCGAATATTGGGACGGCAGCGGCAGGCCAGAGGGTTTGCGAGCCGAAACAATACCCGTTGCTTCGCGGATTTTGGGGTTGGTTGCTCATTTTCAAGAATTGACTCAACCGCGTGGCGATCGTCCGGCTTTGAGTTTGAGCGAAGCTTTAGAAGAGTGCCGGGAACTGTGCGGCATTCGCTTCGATCCGGCTTTGGTGGAAACTCTCAGCAACGTCGTCAGGCTGGCAGAAATGGGTTTGATGGAGTTACCAACTCGCCCGAGTCAACTGCCGAATGTATGGTTGGAGGATTTGGGCGATCGAACGACCGCGACCGCTCCGGCATTATAAAATAACTGGATTGGTAATGGGCGATCGGTAATTGGTAATTGGGAACTTGTACAGAGCTTGTGCTGAGCGCAGCCGAAGTGCCTAGCCGAATTATTTGGCATTTAAAACTCAGCACAAAATCTTTTCTCACACTACAAAAAATCAGCCTGTGCTTGCTAAGCCCACCCTACCGCTGGGAGTTGTAGCCACCGCCTGTCTGTGCGCTAATGACTAATGACGACAAATGACTAATGACGACAAATGACTAAAAACTAATGACTAATGACCTCGAAGCCATACGCAAAGGCAAAATTCTGATGTTGGCCGGCACTGATTTAGCCGGCAAAGACTTAGCGGGAGCCGATCTCGCCGGTGCTGACTTGTCTCAAGCCAACTTGAGTGGAGCTAATCTCGCCGGCGCTAACTTGCAGCGGGCCGTATTGCGAGCCAACCTCCGCGGCGCTGACTTGAGCGGCGCTGACTTGCGAGGCGCAGATTTTCGGAATGCCGATTTGCGGGGAGCTGCCTTCGCTAACGCTTTAGTCCGCGACGCAAGTTTTGGGGGTGCTTTTTTGACAGGGGCTGCGATGAGCGGCAATTTGGATTTGAGCGGTGTCGATTTTCGCGGCGCCGATTTGCGAGGCGCGAATTTGGCTCGGGCAATTTTGTACTCCGCCGATTTGAGCCATGCCAATTTGTCAGGCGCTGATTTGTCGGGAGCTGACTTGGAAGAAGCGATCCTGAATGGAGCCGTACTGCGCGGCGCTAACCTGACGGGGGCTAATTTGCTTTGCGCCACGATCGAACAAACCGTTTGGGATGGGGCGTTGCTCGATCGCGCTTGTCTCCAAGGCACCCCCCTGAGCCTTTAAATTCCAACAATGTTGTTTTGAAGACAGACAAAAAACAAGGTCTGCTTATGAGGTGAATAAGCACAAGCGATTTTTACATTTCTTAATATGAGGTTATAATGGCGACTGTAGATGAGCAAACGAATAAATGGTAGCAGCTTTGTTTAGCAGTACATCCTTTCAAGGTCAAAGTGGCGATCGCCTTGTTAGTAAAGTAGCAGGAGCTGCGATCGCAGCCTTATTCAAGCGTTCTGAAAAGGCCGAAGCCAACATCCGAGTGGAACCAGTAGCCAAACTCTTGCAGGGAAGCATCGACGGTTTCGACTTCGTTGGCAAAGGTATGTTGATGTACAACGGCCTGCGCATAGAAGTGATGGAACTCTACCTGCAAGCACTCTCCATTGATTTTGGGGCGATTTTTGCAGGTCAAGTGAAATTGCGGCAGCCTACCCAGGCAAATATGCGCGTAGTCTTAACTCGATCGGATTTAACCACTTCATTCAATACACCTTTTGTAGTTGAAAAACTCCAGAAGCTGAAGTACCAAGAGCAATCTCTGCACTTTCAAAACACTGAAGTCAGCTTCGGAGCCGACAAATCCATTCGGCTTAAGTCCGAAATAACCGTAGGCGAGGCCAGCGAACCTGTCAACATAGATATTACAGCTCAATTGCAAGTAGAAGACCGGCGCAAAATCCAATTTGTCAGCGTTACTTACGGCGGTGACGGGCAAGCAGTAGACTTGGGTCAAGCTATAATTGCCCACGTAAATAACTTGCTAGACTTAGACAAATTTGCCTTAGAGGGCACTCAACTGCGGGTTGACCGCTGCCGAGTTCAGAACGACGAGCTGGTTTTCTACGGTTGGGCTGGTATCGAACAGTTCCCCAAAGGCAAGCGCTAAACCTCAGCCTGCTGAGGTGGGCCAATCAGATTTGTTTGAAGAATTTTATAGCTTAACAACAAAACCCGCCTGCGCGGGTTTTGGTATTTTAGCGACTTATAAGCTGTGGCGCTGCTCGCGTAAGGTCGCGCTATAGGCTGTCTCACAAAAATTGGGTACACCGAAACCAGTGTTGCCAAGTTCTTAAGCTATATGTCACTGTCAGCTATACGCGAAACAATCGCCTAGACTATATAGCCTTTCTCACAAAAATTGGATACACAGAAACCTGTGTTGCCAAGGTTCTTAAGTTTGATTTCATAGCTCATCTGCCCAAGAAATTCTATATATTCCGGCGTATTTCTCAAAGTAAGCTGTCGCGCATTTAATCGATCGACTACTGCGTACTTAAACTCTTGTGGGGTCGCCACTCCTAGCCCACCTCAAGCTTAAATTTAAATGCAAAATAGTTGATTCACTGGGATTCTATTCTCGCCTCAAAATCAGCACTCAGGTTGATGCGATCGCACAAATTACCTTGGTAAAATTAGATTGTCCTAAACGCATAAACCGGGTTTGAGGGACTAAACTCTGGTAAAGGGCGATCGCCAGGAGTTGAACAACCCGGTTGAGGAGAGTCGCGAGGGCGTAAGTCCTATGAGAAAATAAATAACCCCAAAAGAGGAAAAATGCTCGGATTTTATTTATTTTGTATCTACGTCGCAGTCTTGTCCGTGTTTAGTGGACCCAGCCCCCGCCGCCCCGAGAAATGGTGGGTAGAAATTGTCACAGATTTGCCTCACTGTACCTACTATTTTGGCCCCTTCGACACCGACAAAGAAGCCTCCAGCAATACTCCAGGCTACATCGAAGACCTCGAAAGCGAGGGAGCCAAAAGAGTTAGCATCCGCATCAAACAGTGTCAGCCTTCGGAACTCACGATTTGCGACGGTGAATTCTCAGAGGGAATAGCGGCTTAAGAATTTTGAGAGTCCAGACGGCAGAAACCGGGTTTTTTGACCAAAATACTCCCTCTATCGCGAGGGAGATCGGTTAAACAACCCGGTTTCTGAGCGTCAATAGTGTGTAAGTTCTGTTTGAGTTTTTCATTAACTGAAGCCTCAACAATAATATTAAGCATCGTCTTGTCCTAGTCCTTACCTTGCGGACTTTATATTTGTAGTGGTGGCTTAAAAATCGGCATCTTCTCCACCAAAATGCAGAGTTTAACCAGCATTAACTGCCAAAAATTATCGGGATCAAATCAGCACTGAGGACGAGCCGATCGCTCCCGTTGCATTGATAAATTTAGATCAGTAAAAACTACTTAAATATTCCCAGAGGTACATATGTTTGAAATCTCTATGTTGGGTATGTTTTTCACTGCTTTTTGGCTGCTCGCTCAACCTACTAGCAGCACTCGACGCGACGAATGGTGGGTAGAAGTTGATACAGATTCGCCAAAGCGTACCTATTACTTTGGGCCCTATGACAGCAGAGAGGAAGCTTCTGATACCAATTCACTATGAAGGTACACTAAAATCTAGGGTAAAAGTAGAGGAAATCCAATATGGCGAACAAACTTCAGG
>NZ_JAUBPO010000177.1:0-9051 GCF_036700785.1 Microcoleus sp. S28C3
GAATCTCTCTCTAAATTCACCATAATTTCTACTCAGCTCCTTCTGAGTAAATTTGTGCTTAGTCTAAACTCCAGTACCGATCAGCAGAGCCGCGGGAAAGTAACTTAGAGCTTCACTAATTGCCAACGTACCGTTACTTTCTACCGCCTGATTTGTAATCGCATCTTTCCAAACCGACGGCATTTCCTCGGACAATTTCAAATTAGTATCTTTCCAGACTTCTTTACCGAGCGGCATTTCTTCCGGTTTGACAATTCCCGCCAAAAACCGGGGAGCAATGACAATAACGGTAGTATCTTCAAAGCTTCTGGCAAAGGCAACAACATTATCTTTAAACGTGCCAACTGCTTGCAGCGGCAGATAGTCGCCTGATTGAAAAACTTGCAAGTATTTTTTTCTCGCTTCTAGCGCTCTTGCCGTCAAAAACAACTTAATTCTAGCGTCTTCTCGCGTCGCAATCAAATCTTCAACCAGTTGCAAAATATCCGTCTGAGCTTGCTCTTTAATTTCCCGCAAAACCTCGATCCTGCGCTCAAAATCAACGGGACGGCGGTTATCGGGATCGACGTGGCTTAAATCCCAGAATTCCGTCCCTTGATAAATGTCGGGAACGCCCGGAGCTGTTATTTTCAGCAGCGTTTGAGATAAAGAATTGAAAATTCCGTAAAGAGCTACTTTTTTCCAGAAAGGTGTAAATTTATGGAGAAACTGATTTTGTTCCGAAGGTTCGAGAACGCTATCGACAAAGGTCATAAAACCAGTTTCGTAGTCGTTATCCGGTCTCAGCCAAGCCGTATAAACTTTGGCTTCGCGGACAGCTTTAATGACATAATCTTTCAGGCGATCGACATAATCAGTGTTTTCAATTCCCTCAAACGGAAAACTGCCTAGCAGAGTTTGGTACAGGAAGTATTCGTCATTAGTATCGGGAACCATTCGATTCACAAAGTTGACTTTCTTAGAAGAGTTTACCTCTCTCCAAGACCTGACTTGCTGTTCCCATTCATCGGGAATTTCTGACAAAACGTTTATTCTGGCTCGCACATCTTCGCCGCGTTTGGTATCGTGGGTAGCTGTAGCATTCATTTTGTGCGGCCAAGCGGCTTGCTGCTGTTGGTTGAACTCGTGAAAATCTACTAGCGGAACGCCGAACTGACTGGGGTTTCCTCCGACTTCGTTGAGGGATAAAAGCCGATAGTAGACGTATAAAAGCGTGTCTTCAACGCCTTTTGCCATCAAAGGTCCTGTCAACTGCTGGAGTTTCATGACAAAGTGCCGGCGCTGCTCTTTTTGTTCGGTTGTTAGGGTTTCTTCTTCTTCCAGCAAGAGCACTGTTTCGATAAATTTAAGTTCCTTGAGGAGTCGCGGTACTTGTTCTTTGGCATGGGCGATCGCATATTTTACGTAAGTGCGATCGGACTCTCTCAAACCGTCTTGATTGATGTAAGTTCGGTAGACTGGAAAAATTGTTAAAACAGCCGCCAGTGCTTTTTCCAAACCGGGACGAGTAAAGTCGTTTCCCTGTCTGGATTGACCGGATATATTCTTCAATAATTGAGCTAGATTGTCTACATCTCCAGCTAAATTTTTCTCAACAATCAGTCCTTTTTTATCTAAAAACAACTGTTCGTAGGGAACATTCAAGCGAGTAAATCTCTGATATATTTCGCTAAATTGCTGTTCGCGATCGCACCGACAAAAAACGCCGTTTACGTAGTTCAAAAAGTCGTAGCCGCTCGTTCCCTCAATTGGCCAATATGAAGGCAAATCTTCTTCGTGTTCCAGAATCTTTTCAACAGTGATGTAAGTGTCTCCGGTTCTCTCCCGGAGGCGTTTCAAATATTCTGTGGGGTCGTACAGTCCGTCGATATGGTCGATTCTCAGTCCGGTAAACTTTCCCTCTTCAACTAGGTCGAAGATCAAAGCGTGGTTTTTGTGAAAAACTTTAATCTCTTCAACTTTTACCGAAATCAGTTCGTTGACTGTAAAAAACCTTCGGTAGTTAATTTCTTCGGCCCCCACTTTCCAGAAAGCCAGACGGTAAAACTGCTCGGAAAGCAAATCGTCCAGCAAATTAAAACTTTCGGCATTCCCCTTTTCTCCGTTAAAAACTTTGATATTTTCATCTATAAATTCCTGCACCATGGGATTTTGATTGTAGAGTTCCCACAGCAGTCCTTTGACAAAAGCTATCTGATCGTATCTGGCTTTACCTTTAGTTTCTGAAGGTGTATTTTTAATCAAATAAAGAATTCCCAAAAACTTGATAAAATCTGGATGGCGTCTGCCTAATTCCCTGGCTAAATGCCCCAAGTTATGACTGATAAATTTAGCATAAGATTCAATTTTTACTGGCAATTGTAAGCTATAATAATTGATAGTCAGCCCAAGTTCGCTGTATTTGAGTTGAATCTCGCCATTTTCCAGACACTCTCCATAAAAATTCCCCAGCAACGGAGCCAGCACTCGACCTCTGAGATGTTCGTAAGCGTGATTCCATTCAATATCGAAGTAATCGAAATAGTCGGAATCCGGCCCGTGTTCCAATACGTCTAACAGCAGCAAGTTTTGAGTGTCGTAAGCCATGTGGTTCGGGACAATATCTTGCAGCCATCCCATGTTCCGTTTTTTGATTTCGTATGTGAGCGCTTCAAAGTTTTCTGACGTTCCCAATTCGGGATTGACCTGATTGGAGTCAACGACATCGTATCCGTGACTGCTGCCTTTTCTGGCTTTAAATATCGGTGAAGCGTAAATGTCGGTAATTCCTAATTCTTCCAGATAGCTAAGAATTTGTTTGGCGGCTTCAAAGTTAAAACCTGCATGAAATTGAATCCGATAAGTTGTTGTGGGAATTCTCATCTTAATTTTACTCCTAATTAGTTAGTTGGTGGGATTTGTTGTGTTAAATTAGAAAGAGTAGTTTGGGTGGAGAACGAACTCTCCGTTTCACTCCGCCCAAGGTCATTAACTGGAGATTTTAGTGAGATTTGATATTTAAAATTTGAGATTTTTGCTCCCATCTAAAATCTCAAATCGCCCATCTAAAATCAGTTTTTGGGTTGGGCGGAGCGAACCCTACGCTTCGCTCCGCCCAACCTACTATTTCTGTATTATTTCGTAGAGTGCGAAACTCTGGGGTTTAACAGTCAATTCTTGCTGTGAATTTATCTTTTCAGGTAAGCTAGAACCTGAACCCATCCATTTTTCATCAGCAGAGTCTAAAATTTTGTTCCAGTTGCCTTGGGGCAGTGCAGCCGTAAAAGCTACCTCTTGCCTGTTGAAGTTTAGAATGCAGAATATCTGGCTGTCATCTGTCCAGCGACGTAGAAATAAGATTTTTTCCGCTTCAATGCTGGACACTTCTAGACTGTTTTTGTCTAGTTTTTTAAGGGCCGGTATTGTCCGTCGCAGTTGAATCAAATGTTGGTGCCATTCCCAAAGGATTTTGTGTTTGCCTTCGGTTTGTTTTTCCCAGTTTAACTTACACTTATTGAAAGTCTCAGGACTCTGGGGGTCATTAAACTCGCCTCGGCCTTCAAAGATTTTAAATTCTTGTTGTTTGTCTTTGCGGACAGCTTCAATTAAGTTTTCGTCTGAGTGGGAAATGAAGTAAAAAAACGGTGCGTCTTCTCCGTATTCTTCTCCCATAAAGAAGAAGGGAATGTAGGGAGAAATTAAGACTGTGCCGGCTGCAAGTTTCAATCCTTCCAAGTCAACTATTTTGGATAGTCTGTCTCCCAAAATGCGGTTGCCGATTTGGTCGTGGGTTTGGGCAAACACCAGAAATTTATGACCCGGTTCATCCTTAACAGAATTGCCGTGTCTCCGCTTTCTGTGGGGGGCGTACTGACCGGAGTAAACAAAGCTTTCTTTGAAGGATTTTTCTAAGTGTTCGCACTTGCCGAAATCTTGGTAGTATCGGTCGTTTTCTCCGGTGAGCAAGGCGTGCAATGCGTGGTGGAAATCATCGCACCATTGGGCGTCTAATCCGAAGCCCCCCAGTTCTTTGGGACGTACAGTGCGGACATCGTTTAAGTCGCTTTCGGCTATTAAGTAAAGTTGCCGTCCTAATTCTTGGGAAATATCGGCTGTGGCATCGGATAGTTCTTGTAAGAAAGGTCTTGCACCTACTTCAAATATTGCTTGAATTGCATCTAATCTCAGGGCATCGATGTGATAGTCTCGAAACCAGTATAGAGCGTTTTCAATAAAGTAGTTACGCACGCCGTCGCTGTAGGCGTCGTCGAAGTTGAGGGGGTCTCCCCAAATCGAGCCGTATTTTGAGGTAAAGTAGGGGCCGAAGTCCCTGAGATAATTTCCTTCGGGGCCGAGGTGGTTGTAAACTACATCTAGAATTACTGAAATACCGTGTTCGTGGCAGGCGTTGACGAGTTTTTTGAAGCCTTCGGGGCCGCCGTAGGAGTTTTGGACGGCGTAGGGATATACGCCGTCGTATCCCCAGTTTCGCTCGCCGGGAAATTGGGATACTGGCATTATTTCGATGGCGTTGATTCCCAATTCTTTAAGTTGTTTGAGTTGGGGAATTATTGCTTCAAATGTTCCGGTTTGGGTGAATGTGCCGACGTGCAGTTCGTAGATAATCATTTCGGCTAGCGGCACGCCTTGCCAATTTGGATCGGTCCAAGTAAAAACGTTTTGATCTATTACTTGCGACGGGGCGTGTACGCCTTGGGGTTGATATTTTGATGCTGGGTCTGGTCGGTCGGTTTTTCCTTCAATTTGGTAGGTGTAAAGGGTTCCTGGTTCAATGTCTGTAGCTGTGGTTTGCCAATAACCTTCTGCAGATTGTTGCATGGGTATCAGGCGTTTTTTTGGGGAAACTATTTGGACTGCTATTTGTTTGATGGTGGGCGCCCAAACGGTAAATTCACATTGGTTGTTGCCGAGGTAATTTGCTCCTATCTTCACTTTTAGTTGTTCTCCTTATAAAATAGGTTAGTGGTTCGATCGCCCGACGCGCTATCAAATGCTTGGCCCTTAACGTTCAGCGCCTGTTTAGAAGGTAATATTACTTAATATAACAAACAACTAACTTGAGACAGAGCCATCAAGGGTTAGAATTGTGTATTAGGCAAAAGTAGCTGTTGGTTATGTCTAAATTAGAGCATGAATCTGCACGGGGGCGATCGCCAAATTAGCGACCTGCAATGGTTAATATTTCTGGTTGATATCATGTCAAAAATCTACCTAAAGGTAGGTCAAAAATCAGCGCGAGTGTGGATTTTATGGTTATGGCTTTTGGACGGGAAATTTGCTGCAATCTCGACTCGGCGGAGTCTCGGGAGTGGTTGGTCACAAACGGGATCGGCGGTTATGCTAGCGGGACGATCGCGAATCTCCTCACCCGCCGCTATCACGGCTTGCTGGTAGCCGCCCTCAAACCCCCGCTGGGACGCACTTTGATGCTCGCCAAGCTGGACGAGACGGCTGTGTATAACGATCGCCCCTATCCGCTTTATACAAACCGCTGGGCCGACGGTACGATCGGACCTCACGGCTACAAATATGTCGAAAGCTTTCACCTCGAAGGTACGACGCCAGTTTGGAGGTTTGCTCTCGCTGACGCTATCCTAGAAAAGCGGATTTGGATGCAGCAAAGTGCTAACACAACATATATTCAATACCGCTTGCACCGCGCCTCAAAACCGATCGCCCTCGCTGTCAAAGCCCTAATCAACTATCGCGACTACCACCACACGACGAGCGCCGGCGACTGGCAGATGAGCCTAGAAACCTTGGAAAGCGGGGTTTGCGTGACGGCATTTCCCAAGTCTGCACCCCTGTACCTGCTGACGGATGCCGAACCAGAGGCACAATTTCGCGTCTCTACGCCCTTATACAATTGGTACTACGGATTTGACTTGGCAGCAGAAAAGCGGCGCGGATTGGACTGCTGCGAGGATCACTTGCACGCGGCGACTTTTCACATGACGATCGCACCGGGAAGTTCTCTGACATTGATAGCCAGCACCGAGAAAAATCCAGAACTCAACGGCGGTAAAGCTTTAGAAGTGCGCCACACTTATGACCAACAACTGCTGCACAACTGGTCCAAAGTGAGCGAATCTCCCGACTGGATCAATACCTTAGTGCTCGCCGCCGACCAATTTATCGTCAGCCGCCCGCTAGCGGAGGAACCCCAAGGCAAAACGATCATCGCCGGATATCCCTGGTTCAGCGACTACGGGCGCGACACGACGATCGCCCTGCCCGGTCTCACAATCTGTACCGGGCGATGGGAAATTGCGCGCTCGATTTTGCGGACATTTGCGCGGTATGTCGATCGGGGGATGCTGCCGAACCGCTTCCCGGATGCGGGCGGCGCACCGGAATACAACACCGCAGACGCCACGCTGTGGTACTTTGAGGCAATTCGCGCTTATATCGATGCCACGGGGGACGAGGAGCTTTTGAGCGAACTCTGGCCGACCTTATGTGAGATAGTTGATTGGCACGTACAGGGAACTCGGTATAACATCCGCCTCGATCCCGATGACGGTTTAATCTACGCGGGCGAGAAGGGTGTGCAACTGACTTGGATGGACGCGAAAATCGGCGATTGGGTGGTGACGCCTCGGATTGGTAAGCCGATCGAACTCAGTGCGCTTTGGTACAATGCTATACAAGCTATGGCAAGTTTTGCTCGAAAACTGGGCAAGCCTCACAATGAATACGAGCAATTGGGCGATCGAACGGCCGCCGGATTCCCTCGCTTCTGGAACGCCTCAACCGGTTACTGTTACGACGTTCTCGACGGCCCGGACGGAGACGATAGCTCCCTGCGGCCCAACCAGATATTCGCCGTATCCCTGCCCCTAAACTCGATTTCTCCTCACTCCGCCAACTCCTTGTCAGCGGGGATGCGCCAGGAAACCCGCTATACACCGTTACTGACGCCCATCCAGCGTCGCGGCGTTGTGGACGGCTGCGCTCAACAGCTTCTGACTTCTGTCGGCCTCCGCAGCCTCTCCCCGCAGCACCCGCAGTATCGCGGCGCATACGGAGGCGACCAATTGCAGCGCGACAGCGCCTACCACCAGGGTACAGCTTGGGGCTGGCTGATTGGCCCGTTTGTCTTGGCGCACTTGCACGTATACAAAGATCCAGCACAAGCGAGCGAATTCCTCGAACCTATGGCACATCATATAAGAGCCAGCGGAGTTGGCAGTCTGAGCGAAATTTTTGAGGGCGACGCCCCCCACTCGCCCCGAGGCTGCACGGCTCAAGCTTGGACTGTGGCTGAGGTGCTGCGTGCTTGGTTGGCAATTAATACTGTGGGTGTTTAAATGGGGAATGTTATGTTTGGTGGAAAAAGAGATTTATGGCATTATTATTAGCGGGCGATATTGGCGGAACTAAGACTATTTTGCGCTTGGTGGAAAGGACTGTTAAGGGTGAAATGAATGCTCTTTACGAGTTTCGCTATCCGAGCGGGGAGTTCCCTGATTTAGTACCGATGGTGCAGCATTTTTTGACGGAAGCTGCTATTAAGTTAAATTTTGCACCTGAACCTGAAAAAGCTTGTTTTGCGATCGCAGGGCCAGTGGTTAACAACACTGCAAAACTGACTAATTTGCCTTGGAGGCTGGATGCGAAGCGTCTGGAACAAGAATTAGGAATATCCCGCGTCAGTTTAATTAATGATTTTGTTGCGGTTGGCTACGGCGTATGGGGTTTAGACGAGCGAGATTTGCACATTTTGCAAGTAGGAAAACCCCGCCAACACGATCCAATTGCTGTTATTGGTGCGGGGACTGGTTTGGGAAATTGTTTTGCAATTCCCGAGGCAAATGGTATCAGGGTTTTTTCTTCGGAAGGGGGACACGGTGACTTTTCTCCTCGTTCGGAGTTGGAGTTTCAATTGCTGAAATATTTGTTAGCAAAACACGACATTCAAAGAATATCTATCGAGCGTGTAGTTTCGGGACAAGGGATTGTTTCTATTTACCAGTTTTTGCGGGACAGAAAGTTGGCTCCTGAATCGCCGGAGGTAGGGGAAGTTATCAAAAAATGGGAGTCAGAAATCGGTAAAAGCGAGAAGAGTGTCGATCCGGGGGCGACAATTGCACAGGCGGCACTCAAAAAGTGCGATCGGCTTTCCGAACAAACAATGCAAATGTTTGTAGAAGCTTACGGTGCGGTGGCGGGAAATCTGGCTGTCACACTTTTACCTTACGGCGGTTTGTACATAGCCGGCGGCATCGCTGCTAAGATTTTGCCGCTGATTATAGAAGGGGGTTTTATGCGAGCTTTTACGCACAAAGGCCGGATGGATTCGCTGTTAGAAATGATGCCGGTTCGATTGGTTTTGAATGATAATGTAGGGTTAATTGGAGCCGCAGTTTGTGCGGCCGGTCTTTAGGAGATTTCAAATATTTGGGGCGGGCTAGAAGCCCACCCCACAAGAATTTTTGTGGCACAGGCATCTTGCCTGTGAAATCCTTGTGGCACAGGCATCTTGCCTGTGAAATCCTTGTGGCACAGGCATCTTGCCTGTGACGGGCTAGAATATCCCACCCCACAAGAAATTCAGAAAAAGCTAAACTTCATACATTTGCCAGAAAAAAGGATATTCCTCTGGAGTCACTGAAAGACCAGCTTTGACAGGATTTTGCCTAATATATTCCCAAAAAACCTGAAATTCTCGTTCATCTCTGACAATGTGGTCATGTCGCTCATCCTGCCAGACAGTACCAATATGCTTCATCACCTTGGGAATTTGTTTAGAACTGTAGCTTTTCATACTGTGCAGAATGCTGCTGAGCGACCAGAATTTATTATCCGACTTTTCTAAAGGCTGCATGAGCATATGCACATGATCGGGCATTACAACTAAGCAAAATATTTGATACCTTTGCCTATCAAAAAACTTGCAAGCATTGAGGACAACTTGCCTCGCAGCCGGAGTTAATTCCAGCTTTTCCCAAGTATTAAAAGTGATGAAATAGACCTGGGGGGGTGACAACCCGCCTGAAACTCATAGTTAGTAAGGATTGAGCCAACTTGTGGTAAAAAAAGATAGGCAGC
>NZ_JAUBPO010000178.1:0-8931 GCF_036700785.1 Microcoleus sp. S28C3
TTTTAACGTTATATGCTTGCTATGTAAGCATTATAACCTATTTTTATCGTATTTTATGTTTAAGTCCCGCTAAGTTTATCAGGGGATTGTTTGACCTTACAGAGGAACAAATTAATGCGGCTTTAACTTATATTGAGGAAAATCGCGCTGATGTTGAAGCTGAGTATCAAATGGTTCCTAAGGAAGCTGAGGAATTGCGGCTATATTATCAAGAAAAAAATCGAGATCTCATTGCCAGAATAGCCACCCAGCCACCAAGACAAGGAACCGAAGCTGCTTGGGAAAAACTTCGAGCGGCTAAGGCAAAACGTGAGGCTAAAGCAGGATTTTTTTGATAGATCATAATCTCAACGGCCACGCCATAATTTTCTTTGGTTCTATTGCTAATCAAGGTTGGCTTGATGTCATCCCAATTCGTTTTGTCACCTTTGCACAAATGGAATTACCCATTGATAGCGATGACAGGGTAGTTTGCCGACTTGCTCTAGAAAATCAGATGATTTTGCTGACAGCTAATCGCAGTATGAAAGGCAAGAATTCCTTAGAACAAGTAATGCGAATAAAATACTCCTAATTTATTACCTGTGATTACGATTGGCAACGCTGATAGATTACTGAATGATTGGGAATATCGAGAACGTTGTGTTGAGAGTCTAATTGAGATTGTGCTTGGTATTAATCGCTATATGGGTGTAAGTAGGCTTTTCATCCCATGAGGTGGGATGGAGGTTGTTGAAGAAGTGCGATCGCGCTTTGATTGCCAATAAATGTAGTCTTTAAAAAGTGAGTCCCATGTTAAAAGAATTAAAAACCATTTCTCTTGCCACTCTTCTGGTATTAGGAACAGCTAAACTGGGTTCTACAGCAGCTTTCCCAAGTCCTAATAATCAAGGGGATTATATGGGAAGATATTATCATACTTATTGGGAAGTAGTAGACCCAGACCCAAAGGGGTTAAATTGTCGCATGAATTCTTCTTTTGAAGAATTTATGCGTGTTGACAACCGCACTCCATTTGATGTTTTTAATTGGTCTGTAGTTGGTGTTTTAAAACAGGGACAGCGTTTTGAAAGCTTTCCTGGTAATGCTGGTGTTACTTTCCTTGATACCAGGGGTTTACCTTGGCTTTTTGTAGGAAAAAACTACACTGCTGGTGCGGCGCAAGGTTGTTTTATTCGCGCTAATAGTCAATTTGTCAAACCAATACAGATGTCACCGACTCGCGTACAACCTCAAGCGAGTCAACCGCTCACAAGTTCCACGGCACTACCGATGAAGCTTGGTTTTGACGAAGGATTTGGATCGATTGTAGTACCAGAAAGTGATACCAGAGCATCGGCCTATGGAGGACGCTTAAGGCGATATGATGTTCACATTGCTAAAATGTTTGAAGTCACTCACTTTATGTGTCAGGAGGGGACTTTGACACCCGGTATTACATGGAATTACGAGGCTGGAGGTGGCACGATTAATATGGGAAGTTTTGAAATAACCTGCCGACTTGCTAATCAAATAGTTAGTGCCTATGGTTTAGGTAAATCGGAACCTACGAATATTACTTTTTCTGCTGGTGAAATCGGTCGCCCCGATGTCAGAAGTTTCAACATTCCTATTCTAAATATTACAGGTGATAAAGTACCACGTTGGATAAGTTTTGTGCAGGGATTTCAGCCAGTGAGGAGGTAGGGCGAACACAGATAATATGCTCTACTGTCACTTAGAGCAATGTACCTTAATAAGATAGTTGAGAGGACTTTATGAATATAGATGAAAACAAACTGAAAGAACTTTATGCAGAAGGCAGAAGAGATTTTCATGCTTGTGACTTAAGGGATGCTGATTTGACAGAAATTGATCTGAGCTTTGCTAATCTAAGTGGTGCAAATTTGAGCAATGCAAACTTAAATTATAGCAATCTCAGCTATACTAATTTAATCAGCGCTCAATTAAGAGGGGCATCTCTTATAGGGGCTAATCTGAAATGGTCAGATATTATTTATGCAGACTTGAGAGACGCAAATCTTGAAGGAGCAGACCTAGAGTGGGCTAATCTTAGAAGCGCTAAGCTTACCAATGCTAAGTACCAAACAGTAAAAAATATCGAAAGGGCTGATATAACCGATGCTATAGGAGTAAAAAAAGTCATTGAAAAAAGCGATATAATTCAGTTAAATTTATTTGCAGAATACCCCATTCAACCCATTAACAGAACATTAAAATCTGAACCAAAAAATCAAGATAGTTTCCAGAAAAAAGATCGACCAGCTTTACCACAGATTTCAAGACATACTAAAATGCAGGGAATTCTGGCAGAGATAGGACAAAAATTAGGCTATAGAGTATGGATTGCTCGAAACGATCACTCAAAGGACTATAGATTCGGGGACGATACTTTCGAGGACTCTAGGTTCGGTAAACTTAAAGAATTAACAATGGAAGGATTCTCTATTGGTGGATTAGAAAAACAAGTTGAAAAAATTAGTAAATTAATTGATGTAATATGGCTAAATGAAAAAGACCAGTTTAAAGTAGTAGCATTATTTGAAATTGAATGCACTACTGCAATTCACTCTGGACTATTACGTATGGGTGATTTTGTGGCTAATGTTAAATTAAATCCCTTAACCTTTATAGACCCAACCTTCCCAATGTATATCGTAATTCCTCAAAACAGAAAAAAACATTTACAATCCCAATTATCTCGACCAATATTTCAATATCTTGAATTGCACAAAAGTTGTGAAGGTATTAATATAGAAGATATAGAGAGGTGCTGGGAAAATATTATCAAGCATAAAATAAATATCCAGCAAAAAATCAAGCCGAATATTATTGATATTATAGATTTGAGCAATTTTATCGAGTCTCAAAAAAGTTTTTAAATTTTATGTGATTGGTCAATCAAAGCGTGGAGTGGTTGATATTGCGGTAATCCCTCTAATATTTAAGCATCTGTGCAAATTAAATCTTCTATAACCTATGGGTAATTTCACCCGATTGCAACGCAATTAAACCACTGAATTACTCTTTTCTATTCTACATCGATCGCATAAAAGCATTCACCGCATCATATTGATCGGCCATCCGCGAATAAAACTCGATCGATCGCAAATCTAACTCCGGCAAAAGTTCGCTCTTACTCACCAATTCATACCCCGTTGGACGCAAGCAATAAACCGAAATTACCCCATCCTCCCAAAACCAAACCTCCTGCACTCCCACACGACGATAGATTTCCAGCGTATCAATTCCACCACTCGTCACTGTTATTTCGATCGCCAAATCTGGAACCGATTTGCGCGTACCCAAACAGTAAGACTCATCTGGTTCTTTCCGTGCACCCAATTCCTTCATCCCGATGGTTGTACTGCCGCGCCCGTAGAAACGAATATTTCTCATCCGCATATAAATTTCTAAAAGCTGGCCTAAAGTGTTTTTAGGTTCTTCGTGATCCTCAGATAAAGGAGCCATAATTTCTAAACACCCATCCAAATAAGTTAAACGCGCCCCAGTGTCCGCCAAATCAGCATCCAATTTTTCCAGAGTCTCCCATGTCACGTTTGACAGGAAAGCCGCACCTGTACCCAATCCTGCTTTAGAAATTGCGACAACCATCTGACTTACCTTTTACGATCGCTTTTCCATATTAGCGAATATTAGCTAAAGTTTCAAATCTGATTGCTCTAAAATTTCGCAGTACAATGAACAATAACTGCACGGAAAAGACGATGAATGGGCCAATAAGTGCTACATATCTGCCTCCTGCATTCCCCTACCATACCAAATTGCCAGACGAAGACGGTACATTTGTAAAAAATTTTCACGAGCATCCTCAGAGCATAATTCTTACAGATTCGATCGGGCCAGTTGTAGAGCGGCTGCATCCAGACGGACAATATGCGATCGGGCAAGATTGCGGCATTTAGTGGCGAGAAACTGACCCGCCAGAGCGAGGTGCAGAAGCACCGGATTGGTTTTACGTGCCGAATGTACCGGCAACACTTGACGGTTTTCGCCGTTCTTATGTACTTTGGCGGGAACACATGGCTCCGTTCATTGCTTTAGAATTTGCTAGCGGTAATGGAGAGGAAGAGCGCGATTCCCTTCGGGATAGCTTCGCTTCACCTACTCCGCTTTCTGTGGCCGCTGACGGTACAACAACTAAACCCGGTAAGTTTTGGGTGTACGAGAGAATTATCCGCATTCCTTACTACGGCATTTATGAAATGAAAACGGGCAATTTAGAGGTCTATCACCTGATAGATTTTGTGTATCGAAGGATGGAGCCAAACGCGGTCACTATCCCATTCCTGTACTAGATGTAGAATTGGGACTGTGGCAAGGAAGCTATCAAAATCAAGAACTTCTTTGGCTGCGGTGGTGGGATTGGCAGGGGAATTTGCTGTTAACAGGCTCCGAACAAGTTGAAATTGAGCGGGCCCTGGTCGAATAAGAACGACAAAGAGCCGAACAAGAACGAGAAAGAGCCGAACAAGAACGGGAAAAAGCCGAACAAGCAGAGCGAAAACTCGCCCAGTTAGCGGAGCGGCTGCGATCGATGGGACTCGATCCTGATGCTGAGGATTGATATCAAATCCGAGCGTAGTAGATACCGAGCCGGTGCGTCGCGATCGACAATCTCTAAATCAACTCGATTTTCTCCTAGCGACACACCATACCTCATCGCGAGCCGGTGCGTCGCAGCAGTAATAATGCGATTAGATTAGTCTTAAAAATATTTTTGTAGTAAATGTAACTTACAAATCTGACATTACAAGCAATCATTTTAATAAGATTGAGCCAACCTCCAAAACCAAACAATTTTTCACATGGCAATTAACCAAAATTTATCTGTATCTAAAAACTCAATTAAAGCTTTTCGCGGTGCTTTTCTAGATTTTGTGGAAGATCCTTTTTATGTTGCCCAAAATCAAAGCGTTCGCTATGTTCCAGATGGTCTGCTGGTTGTAGAAAACGGAATTGTTAAAGCTTTTGGAGCTTACGATCGCCTGAAAGAGAAGTTCTCAGACATCACTGTGTCTGAATACCCAGGAATGCTGTTGATGCCTGGATTTATTGATATTCACGTGCATTTCTCTCAAACTGGAATGATTGCTGCTTACGGAAAACAGCTTTTGGATTGGTTGAATCAATATACGTTTCCAACCGAACTGAAGTTTAAAGACCGAGAATACGCCGAACAGGTTGCAGCTATTTTTCTTGATGAACTATTACGCAACGGCACCACGACGGCAGTTGTTTTAGCAGCGGTTTTTTCAGCATCAGTCGATGCTTTTTTTGAGGCAGCGAGCCGTCGAAATCTGCGGATGATTGCTGGTAAAGTGATGATGGATCGCAATGCACCGAAATATCTGACCGATACGGCCCAAGAGTCGTATCAAGATAGCAAAAAGCTGATTGAAAAATGGCATCACAATCAACGATTGTTATACGCGGTGTCGCCTCGGTTTGCACCGACTTCAACCCCGGAACAACTGAAGCTAGCAGGGAAACTGTTGCAAGAGTATCCTGATGTTTATCTGCACACGCATTTATCAGAGAACGTTAATGAAGTTGCTTGGGTAAAAGAACTTTTTCCCGAGTGCAAAGGCTATCTCGATGTGTACGATCGAGCCGGATTAGTCGGAGAGCGATCGATCTTTGCACACGGCGTACAACTGACGAATGCAGAATTTCAACGGCTCTCTGAAGCAAAATCCACGATCGCATTCTGTCCTACGTCAAATTTGTTCTTAGGCAGTGGGTTGTTCGATATTGAAAAAGCGAAGTCGATCGACGTTCCGATTAAAGTAGGGCTTGCCACAGATGTTGGTGCAGGAACGAGTCTTTCGATGCTGCAAACGGCAAATGAAGCGTACAAAGTCGCGCAACTGAGACAATACTCTCTCTCTGCATTTCAAGCATTGTTTCTCGCTACGCTGGGCAGCGCTAGAGCGTTATGTCTGGACGATCGCATTGGCAATTTCGAGGTGGGTAAAGAAGCAGATTTTGTGGTGCTGGACTTGCGATCGACGCCGCTCATGGCATTTCGCAATTCTGCGGCACCCGCAACAACGCTGGAAGAACTTGCCGATCGTGCCTTTAGTTTAATCATCATGGGCGACGATCGAGCCGTTCACGCAACCTACATCCTGGGGGAACTCGCCTACAGCAAAGCAGATTAAACTATCGGCGTCGCCTAAACAACTGGTAAGTCATTCAAACCTAGCAGTTGGCTCTCGCCTGAGCCGGCTCAGGCTGCTGAATGATGAAACCGCAGCGACATAAAGATGAACCGAATCACGAAGATGCCCGCAATGATCCAAGTTCCCCCAGACACTTCCTTGGCTCTACCTTGGCAGGTTTTCACAATCGGATAGGCAATGAATCCGATCGATAACCCTTCCGCGATCGAATAAGTCAATGGAATCAGGAATATCGTTAGAAACGCTGGAATCACTTCCGAAATATCATCCCAGGGAATTTCTTTGACCTCAGCCAACATCATCGCGCCAACAATGACCAGCGTCGGCGTCGTTGCAAAAGCCGGAATCGCTTTAAACACCGGAATGAAAAACAGCGACACCGCAAATAATGCTGCCACAACTAAAGCGGTAAATCCAGTTCTACCGCCTTCGGCAACGCCTGCGACGGATTCAACATAAGCCGTCACGCTCGACGTACCGAAGATCGGGCCGATTGTGGTGCCAATTGCATCTGCCATCAGTGCTTTATTTGCACGCGGCAACTCGCCATCCGGGCCGATATAGCCTGCCCGCATTCCCACACCCGTTAGCGTCCCGATCGTGTCAAAAATATCAACAAACAGAAATACAAACAGCACTGCAATCCAGTCAAGAAAATTGTCGGAGTTCAGATTAGCAATGCCCAGAATTGCTTGACCAAAAATGTCTTTTGGCAATTCTGGCAGCGCAAAAAATCCTTGAGGTGGGGGTGAAACCTTGAACAGCCAAGCCCAAATTGCGGTGCCAAAAATTCCAAATAGTAACGCACCTCTGACGCCCCGAACCACCAATCCGGCTGTCATCGCTAAACCCGCCACAGCGAGTAGCGTGTTCGGTTCTGCTAAACTGCCAAACGCGGTTTTTGTGGCTGGATTTGCCACAATCAATCCGGCTCCCCCTTTGGCAACATCTCCTGACATACCGATGTAGGCAATAAACAAGCCGATCCCTGCTGCGGTTGCGTGCTTGAGCGACCTGGGAATTGCCACGATCAATAACCGACGTACATCCGTGAATGTCAGAGCGATAAAAATTAACCCCTGAACAAACACGCAGGACAGCGCCAATCGCCAATCGATTTTCAGTCCGATTACAACTGAGAAAGCAAAAAAGGCATTCGTTCCCATTCCAGGCGCCAGCCCGAACGGGTAGTTTGCTAAAATTGCCATGCAGAAGGTTGCAACTGCCGCCGCAACAGCGGTTGCCACAGCCAATTGCGAAAACAAATCTCCAGGCTGTTGTAGAAAAATCGCGTTTGACAGCACGATCGGATTGACGACTAAGATGTATCCCATCGTCATGAACGTGGTGATACCCGCGAGAGTCTCTGTTTTGAAATTGGTTCTGTAGAAATCAAACTGGAAGAACTCTGCCAGTGCTGCTTGCCAACCTGTGTAGGATTGCTTTGGCGGAATCGGTTTTTGAAATTCTAAATCAGCGCTCATGGTTTCGATCTCCGAAAATCTATTGAGATAGGAGTTAGGCGGTAAACGATCGTCCTAGACCCAATGCCGCCAATCCTTTGCGATAGGCGATCGAGCTTTTATCCCCGGCAATGTGGACTTCATCTTGCAGCGCGATCGGTAAATCTTCGGGATACTGTTCTTCAACAATGTCCTTATCTTCGCCAAACACTTGATCGTTAAAGTCCAGCGTGTCTTGCAGGGGTGCATCTTTGTCAAAATTGCGGCAAATCGGCACAAACAAGCGCGTCTTGCGGGCTGAAACCGGACAGGCAGCATTCAGGATGTGTAACTTCCCGTTCGGAAAGGTAACGGTTAACTTCGCTGTGAACGGCAGCCACACTTCAAACAATCGACGCCACTTAAACCCAGGCGGACTCAGATGCTTTAGACCGTGCGGATAGTTGCTCACAGTGCTGACATAATCAGCGCTAAACCCGTGCGGTAGTCGCTCAACGGGATAATCTGGCACTTCTTGATTTTCGCGCTCGCCAAAGGATTCGGTGTGAACAAACGCAAAATGACTCACATCCAGAAAGCCTTCGACTTGACGACCTGCGGCAGCTTCGATCGCCACGCTGGCTGGGAGTACCTGAATATAGTCTGGATCGTTCCATTCCTGAAAGGAGGGAAAATGGACTGAACCGTTATCCACAAGCCTTACCCACACTAAACCATAGCGTTCGGTGACAGCGTAGGTCGTCAATTTCAGCCGAGCGGGAATTGCGGCATCCGGTTGAGCGGGAATACGCGTGCATTGACCGCTTTTGTCGTAGCAGACGCCGTGATATTTGCATTGGAGTTCATCGTTCTCAACCCATCCCAAACTCAGAGGAGCACCGCGATGCAAACACAAATCCCGTGCTGCAACGATCGAGCTATCGGAAAGTCGAAACAGCACGAGCCGTTCATCGAGCAGCTTTGCGGCAAACGGTCGATCCGTGACTTCCTGCGAGAACGCGATCGGATACCAAAACGGCGCAAGGGCTTTCCAATCAGTTTCAGTAAAGGTGCAGTTTCGAGGCAATATAAACGCAGAATTGCACGATCGTTCTTGTGTAGTGTGCATAATGCTGTATGCGAAATACCGCTGAAGCTTAAAACATTAGAAAGCTTACTTCTGTACGATTTACTACATATAGCCTGTCTCAACAGTTCGGACATATTTTGGGAGAGTCAGGCTCTGAGAGAGCCGTATTCTAGGAGTTTTCGGTAGTTTGGAT
>NZ_JAUBPO010000179.1:0-8877 GCF_036700785.1 Microcoleus sp. S28C3
GGTTTTTAGCTGGCATTTTTGTAGAGATTGACTAAACTCATTTTTTATTATACCCTATTTAAAGGCACAACAGCTTAACAGTTGTAGTGGCGGCTATACGAGCTTCATTAGTTTTGACAAAAGCGAGCAAATAGGAGTAGCTATCCTCTCGAATTACGGTGATGCAGCAAATGATGATTTATCGGTGGCTGAAATGGGAATAACGATATTAATGGAACTAGCTTCGCAGTAGCGCCAGCTAATAAATCCAGGACTTATGCAAAAAATAGTTGAATGCGTTCCGGTAGGGGTTAAGGTGCGTAATACACACCCTACAGTATTAGTTTGTGAGTAAGTCCTACTACCATAAAATCCTAATTAGTATTCTCTAATAGAAAAAGTATTCAAATTGATTGATAATTGTTGCGGCAACCGTAACCCTTCTTTTAAGCAACCTGTGCCATGACCTGCCGCACCGGAATCTTTACGATAAACTCAGTGCCCTTGTCCAGAGTGGAATCACACTCAATCTTGCCGCCGTGTTTTTCAGTGACGATTTGATGACTGATCGACAGTCCCAAACCAATGCCTTTGCCCACGGGTTTGGTGGTGAAGAACGGATCGAATAGTTTAGAGCGAATGAGTTCCGGGATACCGGCTCCATTATCGGCAATGCTAATCGCGATCGAGTTAGCACTACCGATCGAGGTGCTGATGGTAATGGTAGGTTGTTGGTTATCCCTGACACCTGATGTCTGCAAGGCATCGATCGCATTGCTGAGGATATTCATGAATACCTGGTTGAGTTGACTGGGGTGGCATTCGACCTCCGGTAATTGCCCGTAATTTTTGATGACTTCGATCGCCGGAAAATCGGGTCTGGCTTTCAGACGGTGTTGCAAAATCAACAGAGTGCTGTCGATACCTGCATGGATATCAACGGGTTTGCAGTCCGCTTCATCGAGGCGGGAGAAGTTGCGCAGTGAGAGCACCAGTTGGCCAATCCGATCGCTCCCCATTTTCATCGAACCCAGCATCTTCCACAAATCCTCTTGCAAAAATTCCAGCTCCAGGTATTCTGCCCGCTCTCGGATTTCTGCTACCGGATTGGGATAGTGCTTCTGGTACAGTTGCACCAACTCCAGCAGATCCTGAGTGTATTGTTTGACATAGTTCAGGTTGCCTTGAATGAAATTCACCGGGTTGTTGATTTCGTGTGCCACTCCCGCCACCAATTGGGCTAGGGCAGACATTTTTTCACCTTGCACTAGATGGACTTGGGCTTGCTTGAAACTTTCTAAAGCCTGGTTGAGTTCGTTGGTGCGCTGTTCCATGATCCGGGTGGCATTCCGCAGTTGGAGGTGCACTCGAATCCGTGCCAAGACTTCTTCATGCTGAATCGGCTTGGTGATGTAGTCCACCGCACCCAGGCTCAGCCCTTTGACCTGATCCACCGAGTCGGAGAGGGCGGTCATGAAAATAACTGGAATATCGCGAGTGGCGGGATTAGCTTTGAGCCGCTGACAGGTTTCAAAGCCATCGATCCCTGGCATCATCACATCCAGCAAAATCAAATTGGGCTCAGACAATTGCACTCGTTGGAGGGCAGTTTCACCATTTTTGGCGATCGCCACCCGGTAGCCCTGTTCGCTCAACAAATCAAACAATACTTGCAGATTGGTTGGGGTATCATCTACGACTAAGATCGTGTTTTCTTGAGATATAGAATAGACTGACATCAGCAAACTCCTAAATATATTGAAGGGATGAATAGCCAATGGTAGATCGATAAAGTGGCTAAACCCGTGGCTCGATTAGATGCAGAATGCCTTCCTCATCAAACTGTTGACTCAGTTCTAGAACTCTGTTCGCAAAGGCAATATATTCCGGCGCTAATTTCTTCAAGCGATGGGCTTCCTGCTGGATATCGGTCATAAAACCACCCTGAGCCGCAGCATAAAGGGTTGCCAGTTCTGCAGCAGGCGGTATTATGATGCTAACCTCATCGGCGTTGCTGACAGCGAGTTGAGTCGCCTCTGTTTCGGTTTCGTAAATCCACTGCAATTCTAGATATCGCTGCAATTCGGCAAGCAACCCAGTAAACTCGATCGGTTTGGGGAAGAAGCTATTGCACCCTGCATCCAGACTTTCCTGTACATCCACCTGAGACAGAGTAGCAGGGGAGGCAATGATGGGAGTTTGGGCAAAGTCTGGCAGTTGTCGCAGGCGACGGGTCATTTCTAAGCCATCCATAATCGCCATATGTACATCGGTAATAATCAAGTCGGGTCGCGTCTGGATAGTGGTATCAAAACCTGCCTGCCCATTATCAGCTTCCGTCAGCTTAAAGCCCAGCGGTTCCAACATATTCACTGCCACCAGACGGTTTTCTTCGCGATCGTCAATGACCAGAATTTTGCGTCGTTCGCCCTGATAGCCAATAACCTTGTGGTTGGCGATCGCATTTTGTGTTGTCCAATCCGATGCTGGAAGCAACTCGATCTCAAACCAAAAACTGCTGCCCTGGCCCATTACACTCTCGACGTGAATTTCGCTGTCCATCTTCTGGATGATTTGTTGACCGATCGCAAGCCCTAGTCCAGTGCCTTCGATGTTGCGATCGCGTTTCCCTGCCTGCTCAAAGGGTAAGAAAATCGTGGATAGTTTTTCAGGGGCAATGCCAATGCCAGTGTCTTTAATTTGGAAGCGAATTCTGGAAAGTTTTGAGTTTTGAGTTTTGAGTTCTGAGTTTGAGTCTTCTGACTCCACCGCTTCTACCCGAAACGTGACGGTGCCAAAATCGGTAAATTTGACCGCATTGCTGAGCAGATTGAGCAACACTTGCCGCAGGCGTTTGTCGTCAGCATGGACGGCAGTGGGCAGGTTGCTGGCGGGCTGGTAATGAAACTCTACACCTTTTTGCACTGCCTTGACGCGGCAAATATCCACAGTAGAAGAGAGGAAGTTAGCCAGATGGAAATCCTGGGGATAGAGTTCCATCTTTTGCACTTCCAGCTTGGACAGATCCAGAATGTCGTTGATCAGGGTGAGTAAATGGGAACCGCATTGATAAATCACCCCCAATCCTTTCATCTGTTTGGCGGTGGTGGCGGGGTCGCGCTGGAGGATTTGGGTATAGCCGAGGATGCCGTTGAGGGGGGTGCGGAGTTCGTGGTTCATGTTGGCAAGAAACTCGCTCTTGGTGCGGTTGGTGGCTTCGGCTGCTTCTTTTGCCCGCAATATCTCTAGTTCTACGGACTTGCGATCGCTAATATCGCGGCACACAGCAACTCCCCCTTTCAATGCACCGCTGGCATCTCTCAGAGGTCTGCTACTAGCTGTCAGCCAGAAGCCCTTTGGGGCCTGGGGATGACGAGTAAAGATTTCGATATTGTCTACCTGCTCACCCCGAAGGGCCCGCACTAAGGGAATTTGCTCTGTTGGAAGCGGAGTTACCCCATCGGATAGAAACAGTCCATACTGCTCCGACCATTCTTCCGGCTGGCTGTCGGGTATTTTGCCAAACATCTGCTCGGCAGCGGGGTTAAACACCAGGAATCGACCGTTTTCATCGAGAACGAGCACGCCATCGCTCATGCTGTTGAGGATTAGTTGCAACAGGCTAGTCTGGTTTTGAAACGTCTGGTTACTTTGCTGAAGGTCGGTTTCGGCTTGATTCCGCTTCAGGATTTCACTGCAAATCAGGCGGTAAGTCCACAGAATAATTCCTAGGTTGAGGCCGATGCCCACCAGAAATGCCATCATTGCCTCAACGGTTGTGCGGGTGGCAGCTTGCTGTTTCTGCCGCCACCCTACGATTTCGATCGCTTCGATCGGCTGGGTCAGCAGCGTCATCTCGTCGAGCAGCCGTGGGGGGGTGCGATCGATCGCCGCCGCCAGCCCTTTGGTGTCCCGGAGTTCCACGCCCTGCCGGAGTTCCCCCAGGCGGCGCAGGATAAATTCTTCCAGGCGCTTGGTAGCTGCCTGTTGGCCGGGATCGTTCTCTAGCAAGGTTTGCAATTGTCGCAATTCTTGATCGACATCGATCGTCCGAAGCGCAAATTTCCTGAAGTCATTTTTGTTTTGCGCGAGCAGGTATTGCCGCTGGATCTTTTCAGCATCCTGAAATGCACTGGTCAACGCTTCCAAACTATTGAGCGCTTTTAGATGTTGGGCGATCTGGCGGTTAGTTTCTAAGGTGCGGTTAGCGCTCCAAAATGCGATTCCACTCACTGCTAATGCCAGGAAAGTGGCTGCTCCCAGGCTCCCGGCAACGGTTTTGAGAAAGTTAGAGGGTTGTTTCATCATGTCTGTCTCGTGCTTAGTTTCGTCGATCTAAGACCGCAGAGGGCGGAGTCCAAATTTTTGAAAGACTGCCATTGCCCGATCGCTGCTTAAAAAGTCCAGATACGCCTGCATTTGCTGGGGATGGGGAGAGGTTTTAACCAAAGCGGCACCGGAGCGAATTGGCTCATAGAGGTCGGGCGATACGGTGGCTAATACCTTGACCTTGGAAAAAGCTTTGGCTTCCGGCAGAAAGGTAATGCCCACCTCTGCCTCTCCCTGCTCGACGGCTCGCAAGATTTGCCGCACATCCACCTTTGCCCAGACTGCCTTGGATTCCACTGCCTGAAGGATGCCTAACCGACTCAGAATGGGGTGGGTATATTTGCCAACCGTCAGGTCTTTGTTGCCCATTGCCACCGTTTTGAGGCGATCGCTCGCTAACTCGTGCAAATCATTCAGTTGCACCGCAGAATCAGCCGCAGCAATCACCACAATGTCGGTGGTCACTAACTCCCGACGGCTTTCCGGCAGAATCAGCCCTTGGGCTTGCAACGCATCCAGCGGTGAAATATCGGATAACAAAACCCCATCTAAAGGTTCTCCCTGCTCAACGGCTGCCTGGATTACGGCTGTTCCGGCAAATGTCGGATTCAACCAGATATGGGGGTGTTCCTGCTGATAGAGTCGATCGATTTCCTCCACGGCAGTCCGAACCATGCCTGACGCAGCCAAATTGAGCGTCACCGCCTGGATGTGGGGTGGGGAGGAGCAACTGCCCAGCCAGAGGGTGAGCGTCAAGGAAAAGAAGCACAATGTCAGCCATCGGAGGAGTTTCATATCAGGTTTCGTGAGATTTCAGTTTCTAAGCCTTGGATGGGGCTGTAAATTTCGGAACATTCACTACAGCGACTCTCAGTTGTCTCTAATATAAAGTCTCTAATATAATTTCTTGGCAACGATACAAACCATTCCATTAATCATCTCGTTCTGAAGTACCTGTAAACCTATTTCAGATAGCCGATCGCACAACCAATTTTTATTAAGCCGCAGTTTTTGGTAAGAACTGGCACTGAATGACCACCGATCGCCCTGTTTTTGATACAGTAAGTCATGGACTGCTACGCTGTTTTCCTGATACTCCAAAAAACAAGTGAGGATTGTAAATTCATCACTTTGTACAGGAATAAAACGCTCAGTTCCATGAAGCTCTGCTGAAACATAATCGCGGAAAGTTAAAATCAACATCCCATTCTCAATCAGCCAGCGCTCAATGTCCAAAAGTAATAAATCGACAGCACTCAATGATTCTAGGTGTGTAAGCGTGTCGCCCATGCAAACAATGAGCTGCGCCTGTTCCTGAATGTGTTGCGAGAAATTAAGCAGATTGTCGTGAATGGTACGGATGGAAAGATGTTTAGCGCGATCGCGCAACTCTGAAAGAAGCGCTTCACAGAAATCTATAGCTACTACCGAAAAGCCTAGTTTTGCTAAAGGAATAGATTGAAATCCTGAGCCTGCACCTAAATCAATGGCTAATCCTCGCGGTGCGGAGTCGAGCGCCCATTGACAAAAAAGAGCGTGATTTCGTTCGATCGCTGCTTCAGGATTTCCTGACATCCAACTGTAAACGGCAGCAAGTTGCTGGTTATAGTGGTCTTGTGCTGTGTTCATTATGATGCTAAGGTCGATGACTCGTTGAAAAGGAGCAAAACCATTCAATTCGATGGAAACTCAACAACCACTGTCGCCTTTTACGCGGAAAACTGCTAAAACTAAAGTTCAAATCGCAGAATATGACTGCAATAGTCGCGATTCAGAATGAGTATCTTTAGATTGCACCGAAGATTCACAATGGCGTAACCGTGCCTAATTTTTCAGTGGAAGGTAACAAACCAAGGATTTATTAAAACGAAAGCGGGCAAAAGAACTAGACTAGCGTTTGAAAAATCAACTGTGGACTTTTACCAAAAAGCTGATTTCTGTGCGCTTTGAATAGCCGTGGCACGATGGTCAAAGTACGGATTTGTTCCTTGAAATAATCTCATAATATCGAAGGAATAGCGAAAAGGGAAGAGGGAAGAAGAGAAATCCTTCCACTCTGTCACACTCCCGGCTTGTTTTCGATAGCCAGCGGGAGGATCGCACTTGTATATCATTCACATCTAACCGGATTTGATATAATTCATGCTTTGCGATCGCTTTCAATAACTTTTGTAACTCACTGTTCTAGCTTGCCTATTTGTTGATAGTAGCAAATGTAACAATTTCGGTTAAAATTTGTCGAAAACTGATGCTTAGCTGAAAAGTTACTATTGATTAGTATGCAAAAGTATAACTGAAAAAAGCTGCAACATGGTTCAGACATTCGCAATATCGCCATTGAAGGCGTTCCAGACGAACAGGTTAACCCCACCGGGGAAATGGCGACTATTTTGGGGCAAGCCTTTGTGAGTTGGCTGGTGCAAAAAGTCAATAAATCATTGGCATAATTAACAATGGCGATCGGGCACGACTGCCGCCTATACGGGCCCATCTTAATGCAGGGAGTCATAGCGGGTATCACCTCAGCCGGCAGCCCAGGCTACGGCTTTCAAATGGCTTCAACTCCCGCCAAAAGTTTGAGCATACACAAACAATTTTTAGAGGAGGCACAGTATTGCTCAAATACTGTGCCCGCTGCGTAACTCCTGAATATTGCTATTTCCTTGCTGCAGTATTGGATCTGGGGTCTAAAACGTCTCGCAGGCCGTCGCCCAAAAGGTTGAAACCCAGAACAGTCAAGGTAATCAGCAAACCTGGAAACAAAATAGTCCAAGGAGACGAAAGAGCGTATCCGCCCTTAAAAGCATCAGAAAGCATCGTCCCCAACTCAGGAAGGGGTGGCTGTGCGCCCAAACCCAAAAAACCCAAACCGGCAGCTTCTAGTGTCGCCGTACCAGTCGAAAGAGTTGCTTGTACAACTAGAGGCGCGAGACTTCCCGGCAAAATGTGGCGAAAAATAATCCGCAAGTCGCTGGCGCCCAAGGCCTTGACAGCCAAAACAAATTCTTGTTCCCGCAGAGACAGCACCATACTGCGAGTTAAACGGATGTAAATCGGAATTTGCACGACGCTGACGGCGATAATTACGCTTTGCAGGCTCGGCCCGGTGACGGTAACAACGCCGATCGCCAGTAAAATCGAAGGAAAAGCTAGCAAAATATCCGCCAAAGTGCCGATAGCCACCTCGGCCCACCCCCGAAAATACCCTGCCACCAGCCCCAAAAGCGCTCCCACAATTAAACCCGCACCCACAGAAACCAGGCTGACAAGTAAAGAGATCCCCAATCCGTGCCACACGCGGACCAACAAATCTCGCCCCAAACCGTCGGTTCCAAACCAATGTTTAGCGCTAGGAGCCACTAATCGCAACAAATAATCTCGATCGACCGCCGGATCGTAAGGAGAAATTAGGGGGGCCAACAGTGCCGAGATCGTCAGCGCTACAGTCAAAATTAAGCCGATTTTCCCCGAAGTCGATCGCCAAAATCGTTGAAAAGCTGCTTGTGGAAATACTAAGTTTTTATGTAATTTTAGATTTTCCATTTTTTGCGGGCAAAAAAAATTAGGACTTATTGCCAAACCTTTCAGGACTGAGATCGCTGTGGTGCCCATAAACTGATTAATTCATTGACAAGGGCGAGCAATTCAGATACAGACTCATTGACTTCGGGCGCTTCAAATCCATGAATAAATCGGTTTCTTACGCTTAAAAGTAGCATTGCTCGATCGTACTCTTCTATTGAAAGTTCTCCTTGCGAATACATATGTTTGATGAGAGATACAGTGGGAAATCTTTCAATTGGAATAGTAACCTCCTCAGCTCGTCTACGCAAAAGTGCTTCAAGTATTCCCCAAAGTGATAAAAACGCGCCTTCATTTTCTTCTAATGAGATCAGACGTTCACTTTGTGTTATTCTACTAAAAATCTGTTCCCAAGATAATAGATTTACTTCCTTGGCGTTGTCTTTCAGTAAAGCATCTTCTTCAGTAATTAATAAGAAACGCCAGCCTGTATTTTCAGAAACTATTTCAGCAATTTCTTTCAACCTATCTATAGATATTTGCCTGCCAGAACCGTTGAATTCGATTATATAACCTTCGGCTTCGTTCTTTTTTACAATCAAATTTGGACGATATGTTCCTAAATCGAAAGGGATGTCTTCGGGTTCAGGGTAAACCAATACTGTATAGCCTGCTTGTCGGTATTTTTCGGCAATTTTAGATACTGATTTGTCGTGTATTAATTTAGCGGTCATAGATAACTCTCTAATGCTTTTGCTGAATTTATTCTAACGTAAACGCACTCACTGCCAGATATTATGCCACGGAGCAACAATGACGGACATAAAGCAACGTCAAACGTGTCACTAAGCGAGCGACGATGCGACTCCACATCTGTGACAAGTGAATCATCCTCATAAACTAACCCAATTAGTGCATCCTGTATGGGCTTTATGCAGAAGTGTTGAATGATAGGAAAAGATTGCTAAAATTGGCAGAGCAATGTATAATTGTAGACTTATAAATTATTAATAATCAACTAAAATGCTATTTTCTAACTTCCCCAAA
>NZ_JAUBPO010000180.1:0-8235 GCF_036700785.1 Microcoleus sp. S28C3
AAATACGTCAATATACTTACACACAGAAAATCATTTAGGATTGCTCTAGATATAGAAAATCATTTAGGATTGCTATATGTAGGGGTAGTGCCAAGAGTGCCTACCCCGGCCAAAGCGGGGCAACCACGGGGGGTTTGCCCCTACAAGAATTACACAAATGATTTAGGATTGCTATATCAGTCATTAGTCATTAGTCATTGGTTATTGGTTATTAGAACAAACAAATAACCAACAGTCAACAGTCAACAGTCAACAATCATTCCGGTGTTACCGGAATTGACTTCACGCATCTGTTCTTGCACCCAATTTTGAAACAGTTCGCGGAGCAAACCTTGACGCATGGCTACATCGAACTGCGCCGGAATCAATCTTTCTAATCTGACAATTACCAGCCATTCTTCTATACGGATAGGATGCCAAAGCTGACCGGGCCCGCTTACCGCCAACAGATGCGCCAAATTGGGGTGGATTGTGCCGAGTTCCGCCGGGCCAAGAATCCCATTCACTTGAGCTTCAGGGCCTTGGGAATACTCGCGCGCCAGTTCGGCAAAGGATTGCTCTTTTTCTTGAATCCGAAAATACAGTTCTCGCGCAATTTCTGTCTCTTTAACCCGAATCAAAGAATAAATGACTCGATCTAGCGATCGCTTGCGTTGCAGAAAATATGACTCTAGTTTGTGATGCCAAGTTTGGTGTTTAAATTTCTCAATTTTGAGCAGCCTTGGAATGAAAACAGTCTCTAAAATTTCCCGACTCATCCCGTGCTGTTTTAGCCAAATCTGTTGTGTGGTTTCGTCTATCAGTTGATTTTGTTCGTAGAACTGCTGGCGGGCATTCGCGATTTCTTCAGGGGTGCAATCGATGGGGGCGATCGGCTGATAGTAAAGAGTAGCACCACTTGGCATTTCTTGCCCCAAGACAATCCAAAACTCGCAGATCAGCTAACATTTCTGCGGTTATGGGTCGATCGGTCGTTGTTTCAACTTTGATGAGAGACATAATTAATTCCTCTTAATTACAATACTTCGGACAGTTTTATATATTATCGAGTGTCCGAAACCCAGACTGGCTATATGGTGGACTATTATTTCAAGGTTTAAGTCCAGCCCTAAGTTTCCTAAAATGCGTTAAAAATGGCAGGGCTTTCTCTGTAAGGCTTACAGGGCCGTTAAAAAACTGTCCGAAGTATTGTTAATTAGTAATGACTGTTGACTTTTGACTGTTGGCTGTTGACTGTTGGTTATTTGTTATTTGTTTGTTCTAATAACCAATCACCAATGACTAATGACTGATGACTAATAACTAATGACTAATGACTAATAACTAATGACTAATGACTAAATCTGTTCGATCGCCCGATCGACAGCAGTGCGGGCGCGGAAACTCAGCGCGGTGCGATCGATGCGATCGCGCAGCGATTCAAACCGCGCAGTCGCCCCTTCTCGCTCGCCCAAAGCTAAAGCACCCTGAATCAAAATCGCCCAAGCCAGAGCAATCTCGCTGGGATGATCGACCGTCTGAGCAGCTTCTAAAGCAGCTTCAGCGCGGGCTGTTGCCAAAAGAGGTCGATCGCACTCTAAATCCACTTGAGCCGCCCCAATCAGCACATAAGACAGCATCCGTTTGGCATCCACCTGTTGCAAAGTCGCGATCGCTCGCTCCAAAGCAGCATCGGCTCCAATTTGCTGAAGCTGATAGTTTGCTAAAGCTAAAAGTGCCTGGGCGATCGCACCTTCACTGCCTTCGCCTTTGATTTTGGCTCCGACGATCGCCATTTCCTGACAATAAGGCAAGGCCGCCGCCGGATCGCCCGCTTCCAGTTCCGTCATCGCCAAATAGCTGAGGTTATAACACTCGCACCAGCGATCCTGCTGGGCCTGGGCCAATCGCCACGCCTGTTGCAACAGAGTTCGCGCTTCCGCATAGTTCCCGTGATGGCGCTGTACGGCACCCAACCCTTGGGGAATTCCGATGTTTGTAGCGCCAACTCTCCCCGCCAGGGACTGTGCCTCCAGCAACAATGCTTCTGCCCGCGTCATTTCCCGTCCAATTTCCGCCAAGCAAGACCCGCTATATACCAGCAATCGCACGGCAGTAACTGGACTGGATGCCCGACTTACCTCTGCTGCCCGCAGCGAGTGTTGGTGGACGTTAGCGAAGTTGCTGCGATCGAAATGGAGGATCACCAAGGCCTCAAGTCCCGTGGCTTCTGCTTCTTCTAAACGGAGAGCATTTGCTTCATGGATTAAGCGGTACACATCGCTGTCGAGTTGAGAAACTCGATCGCCCGTAACGCCTGCGATCGCGCTAACCCGCAGCAATTTTGAATGCAATTGAATGCGAGTGCGATCGTCAAGTCCTTGACACTGCTCGATCCCAAGCTGAGCTAATTCTGATGCTTCCGCGTAGGCAAACAATTTCAGGCAGCGTTCGGCGGCACAGAAGGCGCTAGACGCTGCTAATTCTCGATCGCCCCCGATAGCCGCGTGACGGGCAATATCGCCAGCCCAAGCGCTGTCTGGTGTGGAGAGTTGATTCAACTTATGGGCAATTTGCAAATGGATCAAATGGTGGCGCGGTTGTGACAACTTCAGGAATGTCAGCAGATGGCGATCGCTAATTTAAATGACATTGCTATACTATGTTATCCGTGCTGCGCTCTGTTTAAACTAGCCACACTTTTGTATTTTTTATATAAATGTAAGATTGATGCGGTACGATCTATTTCACTACCGCTCTCTATCAATGCAATTAACAAGGCAAACATGACCGCCAAAATTGCTACTATCATCCTCTCGTTTATACTTTTGAGTCTAGCATTCAGCAACACGCTTTCCAAAAATCCTTTTTTAAAACTTTTCCCTGACAGCAACTCGCCCAATAAATCAACATCAAAATCTACAAGATTGACCGCCCAAACGCAAAACAAGGAGAAAAAAAACACCGTGCAAGATATTCTCGATGACAGCGCCAAATTAGAAAAACTAGCTGGCGAATTCCAATTTATAGAAGGCCCGATTTGGCATCCCGACGGCTTTTTGCTGTTCAGCGATATTCCCGCCAATATTATCTATAAATTCGCATCAAATCAGCAAGTTGAGGTATTTCGCCGCCCTTCGGGAAAAGCCAACGGGAATACTTTAGACAAAGAAAACCGCTTACTTACTGCCGAACACGAAAATCGCCGCGTATCGCGCACAGAAAAGGACGGCAAAGTTATCACCTTGGCGGATAGATACGAGGGCAAGCGGCTCAACAGTCCGAACGATTTGGTTGTTAAATCCGACGGCAGCATTTATTTTACCGATCCGTCCTACGGTGTTAGTAAAGATCAGGAAGAATTGGGTTTTTACGGTGTTTACAGGCTGGCACCCGACGGAAAATTAACTCTGCAGGTTAAAGATTTGGTGCTGCCGAATGGCATCGCCTTTTCGCCAGACGAGCAAAAACTTTATGTTAACAATTCGGAAGCTGGATACATTGCCGTTTTCGATGTCAAGCCGGACGGAACTGTTACCAACCAGCAGCTTTTTGCGGAGTTAAAAGATGCCAGTCAAGGCGGAGTTCCCGACGGTCTAAAACTGGATGTAGAGGGGAATGTTTACAGCACCGGGCCGGGGGGAGTGTGGATTTTTTCGCCGGATGGTAAGCTTTTGGGGAAGATTCCTGTGCCTGAGACGGCGACTAATTTGGCTTGGGGAGAAAGCGATCGCAAAACGCTTTACATTACCGCAAATACAAGTCTGTATCGGATTCGCCTTAAAATTGCGGGCGTGCGGCCTGGAAAATAATCTAAAATCGGGCGAAGTTGAAAGTAAAGTGGTCTTTGCAGGCGAATCTCATATAAAGTATTTGTTTGTAGTAGTTCTTAAGCGCTGCTGCGAACTTTTATTTAAGACATTTTTTGACCAAGAATTTTTTGATGGTACCCGCCACGTGATCGATCCGTGGAATCAATCCAAAATCTCAAATCTAAAATCCTCAAGCCCCCGAATTGATCCGTGGGGTCAATCCAAAATCTCAAATCTAAAATCTAAAATCGAATGACTGCGATGTTCATAGCCCGCTTGCATAAATTTCTGACTGCGACTGTGGATGAAAAATCCCGATCGCACACAATATTTTGGTTGACTCTGAGCTTGACATTTGCCGCAGTTTATGCAATTTTAGGACTCAAGCAAGTCTTCAGTGCCGAGTATATGGTGCAAGACGATGCGAGGCAGCACGTTTTCTGGATGATGCGGTTTGTCGATCCTGAATTATTCCCCAACGATTTCATTGCTAATTACTTTCAATCAGTCGCTCCCGCAGGATACAGCACGCTCTACAAATTAGCCGCAACAGTTGGCATTCACCCGCTATTATTTCACAAAATATTGCCGCTATTTCTCGGCTTAATCTCCACTTATTACTGTTTTGGCTTGTGTCTAGAAATGCTGCCAGTGCCGATGACTGGATTTATTGCATCTTTGCTGCTAAATCAGCATATGTGGATGACAGACGATTTGGCTTCCACAACGCCAAGAGCTTTTATCTATCCGATATTCCTTGCTTTTTTATATTATTTGTCGCGCAGTTCGTTGCTGCCTTGTTTAGGGGCGATCGCGCTAATCGGACTATTCTATCCTCCTTACGCCTTGGTTGCTGCCGGAATTTTAGTTTTGTGCCTGCTATGCTGGGAAAATGGCGGTTTGCGCTTGTCGGGCGATCGTACTAATTACCTATTTTGCACTGCTGGTTTGGGAGTAATCTTTTTACTAATGCTGCCCTATGCCTTAGATAACTCTGAATTTGGCCCAACTTATACCGCAGCAGAAGCGAAGCAAATGGGCGAATTTGCACCTGACGGCAGAAATGCTTTTTTTCGTCCAAATCCGGTAGATTATTGGTTGACAGGGCGGGGCAGCGGGATGTTTCCCAAGTCGCTGTTTACGCCTGTAACTCACTGTGTCGGCCTGTTATTTCCGCTGCTGCTGTTTTTGCGATCGGCTTTTCCTTTAGCAAATCAGATTCAAAGCAAAATCTGGCTTTTGCTTCAGCTATTCTTAGCATCCTCGGCGATGTTTTTTGCAGCTCACGCTACCATTTTTAAATTGTATCAACCAGGTCGCTATACTGCCTACAGCTTGCGATTTATTGTTGGGTTGATAAGTGCGGTCGCCATAACTTTAATTATCGATGGAGTCGGTCATTGGGCATCAAAAACCGCAACAACATTTCATTTTAAAAATTTAGTTGCACTAATTACGACAGCGACAATCGCTATCGGCGTTGTCCTTTATCCCTGCTCGGTCAAAAAATTCCCCACAGTCGGGTATACCGAAGGTAAAATGCCGGGTTTGTACAAATTTTTTCAGCAACAGCCTAAAGATATATTGATTGCTTCCATCGCGGCAGAGACTGATACTTTGCCAACATTTAGTCAGCGTTCGGTTTGGGTGGCAAAAGAATATGCAGTGCCTTATCAGAGAGGCTACTACAGCCGATTTAGGCAGCGAGTTAGCGATTTAATTCGCGCTCAATACACGCCAGATCGAGCTGTATTGCAAAATTTTATTAATCAATATGGAGTTGATTTTTGGATGATCGATCGCAATGCGTTGACTCTTCAGTATGTAGAGGAGTACGGCTGGATCGATGATTTTGATGCGACACCGCAGGCGATGCTTTCTCTCAAACAAGGAAAAATTCCCGCCTTAGCTCCAGCAATGACAAGTTGTGCTGTTTTTCAAAATGAAATTCTAGTGGTTTTGGATGCGTCTTGTATTGTGAAATTGACCGGGAATTAAGGCGAAGCAGATCCAAATCATCTGCTTTACCAGCAAGAGCATGGGAACTCAAAAAAAAGTCAATTAGGGGATGGGGAAGATATCAAACATGAATTAGAATGGTTAGAAAATCCTAATTATTCTGTTAGTGCAAATGTTACCGCCTGCTGGGGGGGATGAAACAGGAACCGATTCGGTTGTGTGGGGCTTGTTATTCTGAGTCGCCTTGTCATAAGATTGAGTGGCAGTTTAAGACGGTGACGGGGTGTGTTAGCGAAGTTCCTGCGAAGCAGGCTCGGCATCAGTTATGCTTGCTGTTGGAATGTCCCAACTGTGGGGCGAGGTTTAAGGTTCCGGCTTTGTCGGTTGATGGCCGGTGTCAGCGGTGTTTGATGGGTTTTGGAGAGAGGGCGAATAGGCAGGAAATAATTGTATAGTTGCTATCACTGTTTTCTAAATATCTTGATCTCTTGAAAAAGAGATTGTTCTATGAGATCAATATTCAATAGGAAATACATATTTTAATATTTATGATCTAACAGCTACTAATGAATGTAAAATATTTAAATCGCGCGTATTTTTTTATCGATAATGCTAGAAGTTACACCAAAAACACAAAATATAAAATCGCCTACTGTACTCGATATTTTTTGCGGTGCAGGTGGGATGAGCTTAGGCTTTCAGAATGCTGGGTGTGAAATTTTAGGGGGAATTGATAAAAATCCTCATGCTATAAGAACGCATCATAGAAACTTTCCTAACTGTGAACTGATGCGTGATGCTCAGTCTATCGAATCTATTACTGATTTGAGTAAGCTGAAGTTGAAGCCGGGACAAATTGATATTTTAATTGGGGGGCCACCCTGCCAAGTATTTTCAGTAGTAGGCAAAGGTAAAATGAAGTCTTTAGGAAAACATATCAAAAGTGACGCTAAAAATTTTTTGTATAAAAAATTTATTAGAGTAGTTCAATATTATAAGCCTCTGTTTTTTGTAATTAAAAATGTAAATTATCTCCTCAATCACTGGATATTTCCTACTTTTACAAAAGATTTACAAAAGGGATTAGATAGAAAAAGAAAGGATTATCCAGGCTATAATCTTAGCCATCAAATTCTCACTGCTTCTGATTACGGTGTCCCTCAAATCCGCAAACGCTTATTTATTGTGGGTAGGCGTAAAGATACGAATCTAACTTTCGAGTTTCCCGATGTGAATACAAGTTCTCCTGTCTCTGTCGGGGAAGCAATTGGAGATTTACCAGAATTAAAGCCTATAAGTCTACCTTTGAAGAGGAAAAGCACTGCACCCAAGCAAATAGACGTTCCTGAAGCTTACCATTCTTTGCCTAAATCCGAGTATCAAAAGCTAATGAGAACTCAATCTTGTGATACGGTAATGAATCATATGTGTCGATCGCATAATGATAAAGATTTGCATATCTTTAGCATCATGCCTCAAGGGGGTATATATAAAAATATTCCTGATGAATTAAAACGCTACAGCGCTCTGAGTTTTGAGGACAAGTATAAACGCTTACACTGGGATAAACCCTCATGGACACTAACGGCACATATGCAGAAAGATTGTTTAGCCTATATCCATCCAAGACAAACCAGAAGTATCTCTGTAAGAGAGGCTGCTAGACTTCAAAGTTTCCCAGATCATTTTGTATTTGATGCACCTATGACGAAAATGTTTGAGCTAGTTGGGAATTCTGTACCACCTCTTTTAGCTGAGATGATAGTTTTACATAGTTAAGGTAGGAAAAAATGGCTGTAGGTAAGCGTTGGTTACGAGATGAACTAATTATTGCAATGAATTTATACTGCAAGCTTCCGTTTGGAAAGCTAGATGAAAAAACACCCATTATTATTGAAGTTGCTAACAAGTTAGGAAGAACACCAAGCAGCCTAACTATGAAGCTATGTAATTTAGCTTCACTCGATCCTATCTTACAAGCCAGAGGTGTTCAAGGTCTTCGCAATGCGAGTAAAGCCGACAGAGAAATTTGGCAAGAGTTTTATAACAATTGGGAAGAACTTGGGGTTGAAAGTGAAGAACGGTTTCAAGAACTATTTAAAAACCTAATACCAGAAGAGTATGAACTACCTAACCAGCGAAAATTCAATAACTCTATACCAATTAAAACACCGAGAAGTCAGCCAACTGGTTCAACCGAAGCAACAGTCACTGTAAAAGCTAGAATAGGACAGAATTTTTTTCGTCAAACTGTTCTAGCTAACTACAACAGCCGTTGCTGCATTACTGGTAATCCAATTCCCGAACTTTTGGTTGCAAGTCATATACTACCCTGGGGTAGTTACATAGATCATCGGCTTAATCCTCATAATGGTTTGTGTCTTGCTCGTACTCAAGATACAGCGTTTGGTAGTGCCCTGAAGGAAAGGATCGAGTAAGTTACTATTAGAGAGAAGTGTTTATCATAGTGTGATATGACAGTAGA